>JAZRAN010000001.1:0-11481 GCA_045634605.1 Candidatus Stercoripulliclostridium sp.
AAAAACTACGGCGCATATGGCAACATCTATGATGATTACGTCGATTATTTTTATGCCTATGGTGAAATTCCCAAGCTAAACGGAAAGACAAGGAAGGGCATAAGAGTCTATCCCGGCAACAAAGTTGTTAGCGAAGCAAAGGGATACGTTCCACCATATTTGAGAATGACTAAAGAAATGGAATTGCCTTTCTTTAAAAATTACGTTAGTGGGACGGACGATATCTATGCTTACAAAGGCAAGAAATACGGTATGGCAAAGTTCTTTGAGTCTACTCGTATTCCTTCCGGTGGAAGAAAGGCTGTTCCTTACGTAGAAGGATATGCAATTCGTAAAAAGTATAACGCAAAGAAAAGAAAAATCGGCTTCTGGTGCTCGTTTGTTCCTTTCGTTATCACCGCTCTTGCAGCAGTATTATTATTCATATAATTTTGGAGGATATATAAATGATAGGTTGGATTGTTTTTGGTGTTTGTGTTGCTGGTCTTATAATCGCAATCATAGGCGTAAGTTGTCGTAAATATAAGATGACTTTTGATACTAACGGCGTTGCTTTTGATGAAGAAATCGAAGCAATCAAGGCTCGTAAAGGTCAAGAAATCGTTCTTCCGGAACTTGCTTCCGATAAGCACGAATTCCTAGGTTGGTTTACTGACAAGGCTTGCACCCAAAAGTTTGAAGGCGCAATGCCCGGTGACGTTGTTCTTTACGCTGGTTGGAAGAAAAAGCAAAAGGCTCAAGCACAACCCGCAACGATGTCTTATACCGACTATATAATGCACAATATCTCCTTCAATATCGCTCTTGATTGGTAATATAATCGAGAACTAAATAAAAGAAAGACAAAAGAAAACTCCCTTATTTAAGGGAGTTTTTTGTTTTGTTGTCTTATTCTATCACGCTTAATACTGCTTTAGCGATTACGGTGTGTCCTAGGTTGGTGGGATGAACGGAATCTTTTGCGAGAAGAACGGGCGCGGTTACTTTTTCAGCTTCGTCAAATAGGGGTTGCAACGCTATTATTTCATCCGCATTTCCTTGGGCGTATTCGTTTAGTTTTTCTACGTATTCATCAAGCACTTTGCGGAAGGGTTGCTTTTCTTCTATTGTACTTATAAGGAAGGGAAGGAGTGTTATAAGTTTTGCCGTGGGAAGTTCCGCCTTTATGCGCCTATATACTTCTTTAACGTGTGGTTCCATTGGGCGCAGTAGGGGTGGATATTGCTCGGGCACGTAGTTTTCCCACGCATCGTTTACGCCTATAAGCATAACTATAACGTCAGGATTAAGGCTTATGCAGTCCTTAGTGAGCCTATCATAAAGGTGATAGGTGCGATTGCTTGCAATACCCCTAAAGAAAAATTTTAGTCCCTTACGTTTCTTTTTAAGTTCTTTTGCTACTTGCAAGGGGTAAGTGTTATAAGAATTAAGGCGAAAGCGTTGGTTGACGTTTTTGTTCCATTTTACGTCGGTTATGCTATCGCCTATAAACAATATTCTTTGATTGTCTTTAATTTGAATCATATTAAACGTTGAGTGAGCTTAAATATCTTTCGCCTGTATCGGCAAAAAGTGTTACTATGACGGCATTAGGATGCGCATCTTGTAGGTCAAGAGATGCTTTTAGAGATGCGCCTGATGATATTCCAATGAACGTACCGTAATCTTTTGCTCCTTTTAGCGCGTAGTCAATAGCATCGTCGCCTTTAACGGTAACGATTTCGTCTATGATTGACGTATCCAAAATGGACGGAATAAAGTTTGCGCCTATTCCTTGTATCTTATGCGCGTTTGCATAACCCTTGGAAAGCAGGGGGCTTTCTTCCGGCTCGACAGCAACCACTTTTACGTTAGGGTATTTTTCTTTTAGCGCTTTACCGAGTCCGGTAATCGTACCACCGCTACCGAAGGTAAGAACCAAGTAATCCGGGGAAATATCGCCTAAATCATTTATGATTTCTTTTGCCGTGGTTTCGTAGTGGGCTAGGGGATTGTCGGTGTTGTCAAATTGGTTTGGAATAAAGCTATTAGGTATTTCGTCTTTTAATTCCTTTGCCTTTTTGATTGCGCCTGCCATACCGTCTTTTGCGGGAGTTAGTACAATTTGGGCTCCCAAAATTTTAAGAACAGCAATCCTTTCTTTGCTCATGTTGTCCGGCATAACCATAATGGAATTTATGCCGAATCGTCTTGCAATATAGGCTAAACCTACTCCTGTATTGCCACTCGTAGGCTCAATGACCGTACCACCCGTGGAGATTTCTCCGCGTTCTATGGCTCCTTTAAGCATATAAAGCGCGGCTCTATCTTTTACGGAGTGCAAAGGATTAAAATACTCTAGCTTTGCATATATGTTGGTTTGTCCGAGCTTAAGGAGCGGGGTGTTGCCTATAAGCTCGGTGATGTCGTGTTTTAGCATTAGATTTTACCTAACTTATACATTATTATGGTGGAGATACCGCTTAGTACCATACCAACGATAATCATAGTTGATTGGCTTAGGCTTGAGCCTAGACCGATAAGGTTTCCTACGACGCAAATGATTATGCAGAGTACGAAGGGTATTAGGACGGCCTTGAAGTATTTTGCGAGAAGAGCCATCGTTAGACCGCCAAAGATTGCGGGTACAACGTAGGGGGAAATGGGCTTTAGGACTTCTACGATTTCCGATTGGAAGATAGCAAGGGGGATAAGGCCGATTGCAATAATTAGAGTGGTTACGATGGAGCTAACCGCGATAGATATGGTAGAAATAATTTCTTGCTCTTCGCTACCTTGCGCTACTTTTGCTACGGTTTGAGCGTTAAGAGATGCGGGGAGTTTTAGGTTAGCAACGTTACCTGTTATGAAAGAAAGGTATTGTCCGCCGGTGCCAAGTAGCGGCGCATAGCTAAACGCTTCTATTAGACCTATGACCCAGTATCCTGCTACAAAGCTCATACAAGCGCCTAGGGTTTTCCAGTCGGGCATAACTCCTGCGGAGATGCAGTATGCAATGGGAACCATACAAATTATTATAAGGGACGCCCAAGTAAAGCATCTGCCTAAAAAGTGCATTTGATTATTGTGACCTTCGCGGGTATCAGCGGTAGTAAGTATATCGAATTTTCTCATAATTACTTTCTCCTTATTAAGCAAAGACGGGGACGAATAGGAAAGCAACGGCTAGCGCGCCTAGGATGCTGATGGGGAGAGTGTAGGACTCAATCCATTTTTGCTTGCCTACCAGTAGTATTACGCCACAAATACCTGTGAGTACTACGCTTGCCGCAAGGGTGATAAGGGTAATTTCGCCGTAAGTAACGATGCCACTGGCATCGGTAACGGGATTACCGATACCAAAGAAACCGCCAACGATAAGGCTACTCATAATACCTGCGAGCATACCGCCTAGAAGAGCGCCCGTGATAGCGTTCATTTTGCGTTCGTTCTTTTGTTGTAACTCAAGAAGTTTGGTTTGATATTTCTTATAGAAAATAGCGTTGAATAAAGGACCGGAAATAATGCTTATGGTCATAACGACGACTGCGGTTGCGATGGTGGTTTCGGTTGCGCCGATAACGGTACCGCCCGCTGCGTCAAGAGCAAGAATTTCATATTGGAGCGCGCCGATAACGGTAAGGCGAATCCACGGGATTGCAAGTCCTACGAATTGCATCATTATGCCAACGCCAATGATAATCGGAATAGAAGGAACGATAGAGAATATCGCGCTGTTTTTGATTGCTTCGGTAACGACCTTTTTATCCATGCCGATTGCTTTTGCTCTCTTTAATGCTTTATAAAGGAAAGCAAGGCTCATTAGGATGATGGTTACCGCAATAATAGCGCCCAAAACGTAAATTATTGCAAAACTTTCAACCATTTGTATTTCTCCTAAAAGTTATATGAATACATAATAATATAAAAATACTATTTAGTCAAGGTTGACAAATAAAAAATAAAAATCAAAAAAACGCTTGATAAAGGCTTTTTCTTATGATATAATGACAAAGCATTTCCGTGTGGAGTGCATTTTCGGTATGTAATTAAGGAGATATAACCTATGTTGTATGATGTTTATAGCGGATTATTGATAGCTCTTATGGTAGTCATGGTACTACTCGCAGTTGGCATGATAGTAGTTGTCATGATGCAAAGCGGCAACCAAAACAATCTTGGCGCCATTACCGGTGCGGCTGAATCTTTCTTTGGCAAGAACAAAGCAAAGACGATGGAAGCAAAGTTTAAGAGATGGACGGTTATTATAGCAGTTAGCATGTTAGTTTGCTCTATTCTCTTCTTCGTATTCTATTTGTTAAGAAGCAATTTGGGCTTGTAAGAAAAAAATAAAGGCTTGTAAATTAGGAAATGGCTATAAATATTATAGCCATTTTTTTTTACTTATGTTATACTATATTATGGTGAATTATGATAAAAGTTATTGCAACTAACAAAAAGGCATATCACGATTATTTTATAGAAGACGTCGTAGAGGCGGGAATTCAACTCGTCGGTAGCGAAGTCAAGAGTATTCGTGGTGGCAACGTTAACCTAAAAGACAGCTACGCCATTGTAAAAAATGGCGAGATTTTCCTTGCCGGTTGCCATATATCGCCGTATGAGAAAGGCTCGCACTTTAATCCCGATGCAAAAAGGATGCGTAGGCTACTTCTTCATAAGAAGGAAATTATCAAGCTAAAACAAAAAGTTGCGGAAAAGGGATATACGTTAGTCGTTACAAAACTTTACCTAAAAGGCTCTTTGGTAAAAGCGGAATTGGGCATTGCAAAGGGTAAGGAAGGACACGATAAACGTCAAGTACTAAAAGAAAAAGAGCAAAAGCGCCAAATAGAAAGAGCGCTTAAAGAGATAAATTATCGCTAAAAGATAGGAGAAATGCTTATGAAATCACTAGATACCAAATGCGTTCAAGCAGGATACGACCCTAAAAACGGTGAACCGCGCGTACTTCCCATAGTACAAAGCACGACTTACGTCTATGAAACTCCCGAAGCAATGGGCGACCTTTTTGACCTTAAGGCCGCAGGATATTTCTATACTAGAATTGGTAATCCTACCAATGCAGGACTAGAAGATAAAGTTACCGCGCTAGAAGGTGGCGTAGGCGCTTTGGGTACAGCTAGCGGTATGAGCGCGACCATGCTCGCAGTGTTAAATCTTGCAAGTAGCGGAGATAACTTTGTTGCATCTTCAAACATCTATGGTGGCACGTATAATCTCTTTAACGTAACCTTACGCAGAATGGGCATTGATTGTAGGTTTGTTGACAACGATACTTCCATAGAAGATATCGAGTCCAAAATTGACGATAATACCAAGTTTATATTCATAGAAACCATAGCTAACCCCGCGGGAAAGGTTGCTGACTTTGAAAAATTTAGTAAGGTAGCAAAAGCGAACGGATTGGTTCTAATGTGTGATAACACTATTTCTACTCCTTATATCTGTCGTCCCTTCGAACACGGCGCAAACGTAATCGTTCACGCATCAACCAAGTATCTTGACGGACACGCAACCAGCGTTGGCGGTCTAATCGTTGACGGCGGTAACTTTGAGTATCTTGGCAACCCGCGTTATCCTTTGTTTAACAATCCCGACGATAGTTATCACGGCATGGTTTTTGCGAGAGATTTTGGTTCGGCTTGCTTTATTACTCGCGCAAGAGTAGTAGGCATGCGTGACCTAGGCGCCATTATGGCTCCCATGAATGCGTTCCTAACGGTTCTTGGCATTGATACTTTGCACTTAAGAATGCCCCGTCACAGTGATAATGCGCTAGCGGTTGCCAAAGCCCTTAAGGCAAGCGATGCCGTAGAATGGGTAAAATACGCAGGACTAGAAGACGATCCCGACCATGCCAGAGCGCAAAAGTACTTTGATAATTGTTACTGCGCAGGTATGGTAAGCTTTGGTATCAAGGGCGGAAAAGAAGCCGCTATGAAGTTCCAAAAAGCGCTCAAACTATTCCGAATCGTAACTCACATTGCAGACTCTCGTTCTTGCGTACTACATCCCGCAACTACGACTCACCGTCAACTTTCCGACAAAGACCTAGAAGCGGCAGGCGTACCGGCAAACCTTATACGTTTGTCCGTTGGTACGGAAGGAATAGAAGATATTCTCGCCGACGTTTTGGGCGCTCTTGAAGCGAGCAAACAATAGGGGGTAAATATGCCTATAGTAATTCCAAAGGATATACCTGCTTTTCCCGTTCTCAAAAAAGAAAACGTTTTCGTAATGGCAAAAAAGAGAGCGGAATCGCAAGATATCCGTCCTATAGAAATCGCCGTAGTTAACCTAATGCCTACTAAGGTAGAAACGGAAACTCAGCTTATGCGTTTACTTGCAAACACACCTTTGCAAGTAAATCTTACGCTTATAAAGACCGCAACCTACAAGTCTACTAACGTATCAGTCGACCATATGGAAAGGTTTTATAAGACCTTTGATGAAATCAAAGACGTAAAGTTCGACGGCATGATAGTAACCGGCGCTCCCGTAGAAACTATGGAGTTCGACGAAGTTATATATTGGGAAGAACTCAAAAAGATAATGGATTTTGCCGACAAGCACGTAACGAGTACCATTTATATTTGTTGGGGCGCGCAAGCCGCAATGTATCATTATTATGGAATAACCAAAAAACCACTGGAAAAGAAGTTGTTTGGTATCTTCCCCAATAAAGCGAAAGTGCAATACGACCCCTTGCTCAAAGGACTTAACGATACCTTTAATATTCCGCACTCAAGACATACGGAAATTGATGCGGACGGCGTAAGAGCGGAAAAGAAACTTAGGATACTAGCGGAAGGGGACGATTGCGGATTAAGTATCGTAAAGAGTAGAGATGACAAAAAATTCTTCTTTTTTGGTCACTCCGAGTACGATAGGGAAACGTTGAAGAACGAATATCTTCGTGATAAAGCAAAAGGCTTGCCGATAGACCAACCCAAAAATTATTTTGTTAACGGCAATATAAACGAAATCGATTTTAGTTGGAAATCAACCGCGAACCTACTATTCTACAATTGGCTAAACCACTACGTATACCAAGTAACCCCTTTTAATTTGGAGGACTAATGTTAGTTAAGAGCGTGGAACTTAAAAACTTTTTAAGTTATGAAAGCGCAACCGTCGACTTTGGGGCGGGACTTAACGTTGTATATGGAGAGAACGCAGGCGGAAAAACCAATCTTATAGATAGCGTATATCTTTGCTCGGTCGGGCGTTCATCAAGGCATAGTCGCGACAAAGAACTCATAAAATGGGAAACCAATTACGGAGCAAAAGTAACCATAAACGTTCAAAAAAGGTTTAGCAAGCACGTTATAGAAATTTATATTGACCCGCAAGGCAAAAAGCACATTTTGGTAGACAAATTGCCACTTGCAAAAATAGGAGAACTAATGGGAATACTTAACGTAGTATTCTTCTCTCCACAAGAAATGCGACTTGTAAAGGAGTCGCCTGCCGACCGACGTAGGTTTATGGACATAGGCATTTCCCAACAAAGCAAGACTTACTTTTATGCTTTGCAAAGATATAACGCGCTGTTGCAACAACGCAACAAGATACTAAAAACGTATAAGGGCAGACCGTCGCTTGATAGTATGCTCAAAATAGTAGACACCGACTTCATAAGAGTAGCGTCCTACATAATAAAAGAGAGAAAGAAGTTTATTGATGAGATAACTCCGATTGCGGAAACTCGCCACGCAACGCTCACGGGCGGTAAGGAAAAGTTGTCACTTTTGTACGAAACGGAAAACGTAGACTATGACAACGTAGAAAAAACGCTCAAAATCTTGCTCGATAACGCAAGAGAGAACGACCAAAGATTGGAGTATACGACGATAGGTCCCCATCGCGATGACGTAAAGATTTCTGCTAACGGTATAGACTTAAGGAGATTTGGCTCGCAAGGACAACAACGCTCTGCGGTATTGTCGCTAAAACTTGCCGAGATAGTCGCTTTTGAAAACAGGACGGGAGAAACGCCCGTATTACTCCTTGACGACGTTATGAGCGAATTAGATTCAAACAGAAGAGAAGCGCTCTTTGATGCAATCAAGGGTATACAAACTATAATAACAACGACAGATAGAATAGCATTCCCGGAAGCCAACTACTATTTGGTCAAGGATAAAAAGGTATCTAGGAATTAGGAGAAAATATGGATTTAGTAGAAGTAAAGCAAGTGGTAGCATCACTCATTAACGTAGAAGGCGTAGATTCCATAGAAGCTGCGTCATATCTAGTAGTTCCCCAAGACACTACGCTAGGCGACTATGCGTTACCTTGTTTTAGATTTGCAAAGGCATTAAGAAAACCGCCGGTTGTAATCGCGCAAGATCTTGCGAGCGTTATGAACGCTATGGAGCATCCCTTCAAGAAAATAGAAGCCGTTAACGGATATCTTAACTTTACTCTTGATAGAAATGCAGAAGCGGGCAAGATACTAAGCAAGGTTATAAGCGAAGGCGCAAATTACGGCGAATCTAAGGAAGGGGAAGGCAAGACCGTTTGTATAGATTATAGTTCCATCAATATTGCTAAGCCTTTCCATATCGGGCACCTTTCTTCCACGGTTATCGGTGGCGCGTTATACAAGATGTACAAGAAGTTGGGTTATAATACTATCGGCATAAATCACCTAGGCGACTGGGGTACTCAATTTGGTAAGTTGATAGTTGCCTACAAGCTTTGGGGCGATACCATTGACCTAGAAAAAGACGGTCTGGTTGCGCTCACTAGCATATACGTTCGTTTCCACGAAGAAGCCGAAAAAGACCCTACGCTAGACGACCAAGCAAGATATTGGTTCAAGCAAATAGAAGACGGCAACGAAGAAGCGCTAAAACTTTTCTATATGTTCAAGGACCTAACGCTAAAAGAAGTTAAGAAGGTTTATGCTCGTCTTGGCATAGAGTTTGATAGCTACAACGGTGAAGCCTTCTATAACGATAAAATGGCTCCCGTTTTGGAAGAATTGGAATCCCAAAACCTAATAACATTGTCGGAAGGCGCAAAAGTTGTAGACCTAAGCGAATATAATATGCCCCCGTGCCTACTAGTTAGAACGGACGGAGCAACATTGTATGCAACTCGCGACTTAGCCGCAGCGTTTTATAGAAAGAATACCTATGATTTCTACAAGTGCTTGTACGTTGTAGCATACCAACAAAACCTACACTTTAAGCAAGTATTCAAGGTTGTTGAGCTAATGGGTAAGGATTGGCACTCCGACCTAGTACACGTTCCTTTTGGTATGGTTTCTTTGGAAGATGGAACGATGTCTACTCGTAAGGGTAAGGTTGTTTGGCTAAAGGACGTTCTCAACAAAGCGGTAGAAAAGAGTTACGCTATCATAAACGAAAAGAACGCAAACCTAAGCGCAAAGGAAGAAGTGGCGGAAAAGGTGGGCGTAGGCGCAGTAATATTCTTTGCTCTTTCCAACAATCGCATTAAGGACATTACGTTTAGTTACGATAAGGTACTTTCATTTGACGGCGAAACCGGACCTTACGTCCAATACACCAATGCAAGAGCAAGAAGCATACTAAGGAAGGCAGGAGCTCTGGCAAACGAGCTCGACAAACCTTTCACTACGGAAGAGCTAGAGTATTTAAGCGGAAAAGAAGGCGAAGAGTTAATCTCTCTCATTAGCAGATTTACTGCAACCATTAGCGATGCAGTAGCGAAGTACGAGCCTAGCATCTTGACGAGATACGTTATCGACGTAGCAAAATCGTTTAATAGATATTACCTAAACAATCGTATTCTTAACGCAGAAGAAAAGGCAATTCGCCCCCGTCTGGCGCTCGTTTATGCAACCCACGTTGTAATAGAAGAAGGCTTAAGACTACTTGGCATTAAGGCTCCCGAAGAAATGTAAGGTATGAACGTCCCAATAGATAGCCATTCTCACTCCAAGTATTCTCACGACGGGAAGGAGAAGGCGGAAAACTTAATAAAGCGCGCGAGCGAATTGGGGTTAGCGTATTATGCTATAACCGAGCATCTTGATAGGGATTACAAGTATTGCAAGGCGGAAAGATTTATACCCCAACTTAATCTTAAGAAATACTATAAGGCGGTAGGGGAGTTAAGAGAAAAATATGCAAATAGCGACTTATACGTTGCTTTTGGCGTAGAAGTAGGCTATGCTCCCGAAGTTACTGCTTGGTATCAAGAGCGCTTACCCAAGTATGACTTTGACGTAATCATCAATTCCATACATACAATGGATGGTGGAGACGCATATTTTGGCAAGATATTCGACGGAAAAAGCCAACGTGAGATATACGAAAGGTACCTTGATTTATTGCTAGCATCCGTAAAAGCGCCGTACGATTACGATATAGTAGGGCATATAGGCTACGTTACCAGATACGTTAAGTACGAAAACTATACCTTATGGCAAGACGAGTATAAGGACAAGATAGACGAACTCCTAACGGAAATTATTGCGCGCGGAAAGACGATAGAGATAAACACGCACGTCAAGCACGAAGAGATGCAATATCTTCCGGAGAAACCTATTCTTATTAGATACTTTGAACTAGGTGGCAGGAACGTAACTTTTTCTTCCGATGCGCACCTAGCGGAAAGCATAGGGGACAAATACTCCACGATACGCGACCTAGCAAAAGAAATAGGTTTTACCGAGTGGACGGTCTACAAAAAAAGAAAACCACATAAAATCGCAATAGAATAATTGTTTGACTATTGCAAAAAATTAAATAAAGTAGTAATATAATATCGCTTAACCGAACGGCGAATACGGGGGTGTTCCGGATTCGACTTATGACGTTAAGGGGCTGTAAGCATACCGAAGGCACGGCTTCGTAAAAACGGAAACTTAAAATTAACTGACGAATCAAATCTTCAGTACGCTGCCGCTTAGTTGCAGCCGTCAGACCTACTTCCTGCGGGTAGCAATCTGGCGTGGTTTAGCAGGGAACCGAGTTTAGTAACGCCTTGGACTAAAAACGGAACTTAAAGGCTTGGTTGAAGTGGGGTTTGCCTATTGACCTAACGGATACGACAATTAACAACAGGCTAAGTATGTAGAAAGCGGTTCGGTAACCCATAAGAACAGGGGTTCGACTCCCCTCACCTCCACCATCGGAAACCATATTCGAACACTTTGTTCGGATATGGTTTTTTATTGCCCATTCAAGCGCATTTACAAACCATTATCTATTACGTGCGTGCAACGTTGTTATAACCTATTTTGAGCGAGACAGTCTTTCAAATACTATGAGTAATAAAACAAAGAAAAACCTAAGTCGCAATCGTTTAGGTTTTTCATTTTTGAGTTTGATAAAGTTAAGAAAATTTATAGTTTCAATAAAATTATAAATAATTTATTGATATGTTGGGAAATTTGTAGTAAGATATAGTTGCCAAATCAATCGAATAATGTAACGTATAGAACAAAACTTTTTGAAAATGTGGAGTACTATACCCTTTTCT
>JAZRAN010000002.1:0-2677 GCA_045634605.1 Candidatus Stercoripulliclostridium sp.
TACTTATAGTCTAGGATAACAGAACGGCGTTCTCCTTTTTTTTGATTTGTTAAAATATAAACGTATCCTTTTTCCGCCGTAAACAATTCTCTTGGAATTGTAACGCTAACTTTATTCTCATCACCCAAGAGTTCAGGATTATTTGAACCCCGCTGAACAACGTCTATTGGATATGTTTCAGCAGTAAAATCATCAATCGTGAATAAAATTATGTTATTATAGAAGAAATCGTTTGATTCACAATCTTCAATGAAAGAGTCATTCGCTTCAGAAATTGATGAATACCCGGAATACTCACGAGCATATACTTTTAGTTGCTTAAACTGACTATATTGTCTATCGTTTTTAGGAATACTTGTTCCACAATAAAAATCAATTACAATATCTTCATTAGCATCAAACGTTCTATCTTCTTCTCTTATAAGATAGCACATTGCCATTCTTCTTTCTATCGCGGGCTTTTTTGCGCACCCAAGCAATAAACCGGCCACGCAAGCCATCAAAAGCGCTACACAAACCAACTTTTCCAAATGAAATCTTTTTTTCATAATTATCTGCTCCTTTAGGACTATACCCTACTTATACTATACACAATCATATTGCCTAAATAAATAGATATTGGAAAAATTTAACCAATTTTTAACTATAAGTTAATAGTATTTTATAATCCTTGTGAGCGTAGTGTAGCATTGCTCCGCAAATGCGTTAACTACTCCCTAACGGGAGCGATAACTACCACCTAATCGGTGGCGATAACTACTTGCCTACGCAAGCGTTAACTACTCACTACGTGAGCGTTAAGGATTAAATAAATATGTTCTTCCTTGTGAGTGGAGTAAAACGGAACGAAGACAATTTTGCATTTTGCATTTTGCATTAAAAAAAGACAAGCCCTTGCTTGTCCTTTTTTTGTAGGTCGCTAAAATATGCGGTAATTAGCACCCAAGCAATTTTTGGAGCACTTAAAACGCATTAGTTTGGATGAGATACAAGCAAACAAAAAATCCCCACGACAGGAGTTTACTTGGACGTAAATGACTGAGTGGAGATTTTTTAGTTTGTGAAGTAGGTCGCCAAAATAATGCGTTTTACAATGTTATGGTGACGGGCCCAGCATTAACCTGTTCTATCATCATATCTGCTCCAAAAACCCCGTAGGAAACCTTTATACCCTTTTCTTCAAGTTTTTTACCGAGAGAAAGATACATTGCTTTGGCTCGGGTAGGCTCTTCGGCGCCGAAGAAATCGGGACGATTACCACGAGAACAATTTGCGCATAAGGTAAATTGTGAAATTAAGAGTATTTCATAGCCCTTATCAAGACAAGAAAGGTTCATTTTACCGTTCTCATCTTCAAATATTCGCATTTGAGAAATCTTCTTTGCATAGTAATCGAGAAGGCTTTCGTCATCCCCCTTTTCTACGCCGAAATATACGCATAGTCCATTACCTATTTTGGAAATCAACTCTCCGCCTACGGAAAGTTTTGCGCCGTTTACTCTTTGAATTACTGCTTTCATATTACGCCTTTTTCCCTTTGAAAGTTATTCTAAATTCCGTATATTTGTTAGGCTCGGAAAAGCACTCTATTTTGGCTTTATGCTTGTCGCATATCGTTTTTGCGATAGCAAGTCCAAGTCCAAAAGATTTCTTGTTAGTTTCTTGCGTTCTTGCCCTGTCGCCCTTATAAAAACGCTCAAATACGAATTTTAGGTCGTCTTTTTTTATGCCTTCACCGCTGTTTATAACGGAGAAAACTATATTCTTTTTGTTTCTTGTGAGTACAACCTTAACTTCGCCCGTCTTATCGGGAGTATATTTTATGGCGTTATCAAGTAGGATGAGAGCAAGCCTTTCTAGGTTTTCCTTTGAGCCTAAGACGCGGATACCGCTTGCAATATTTTCCGTTATGCTAATTTCCTTTTCATAGCAAAGCGCTTCTACGGAAAGCGTTGCGCTTGTAACTATTGCGCTAAGGTCGACTTCTTCCCCCTTGATGCTATCGGAGTTTTCAAGCCTAGTCAATTCTAGCATATCAAGGACAAGGGAATTAGTGCGCTCAACTTGTTCTTCTATCGTTTGTAGCCACTTTTCGTTATCTTTGACGGTGGAGTTAGGCTCGCTTTGTATTACGCCAAGATTGGCTTTTATTATGGTAAGCGGAGTTTTTAACTCATGGGATGCGTTGGAAATTAGGTCTTTACCCTTTTCCACACTAGCCTTTACGGGAGCAAGTACTCTATCGCTTAGGATGTAGGCAAGTAGTCCTACCGCTATGATGGCAAACGCAAACGCCATAACGTACCAAAACGCCGAGCGAAAATGCAGTAATCTTTCCGTAGAAAAATCATACAATGCGTAATCGACGTGTCCGTCTGCGCTTTTTTGGGACGATACCCTATAAAAGCGGAAATCTCTTTCAAAACTCCTTCCGCCTTCTTCGGAAGTCGAAATCGCTTCTTCCAACACTTCGTTTTGTCCGTCCACTTCCGCAAGCGATGGATAACTATTATAGAACTTTTGGTAATCTATTTCTCCGTCTTTGGTTACCGAAAAAACCATTATTTTGGCATACAATGAATTGGCTTCATCATAACTTTCCGGGTTATCGTCCGGGATAAACGGTGGTAAAGAAACGTTGTATTCATTAAAGACCAATATGCGCTCCATTGCATCG
>JAZRAN010000003.1:0-3559 GCA_045634605.1 Candidatus Stercoripulliclostridium sp.
ACGTTATAGGACGTATTAACTATGCCTTTTATTGCCGTAAAGAATTCGCTAACGCCAATGATAAGTGCAACGGACGTTTCCTTGAGTAGTACTATTGCTTCGTTGCCAAGGGGCGGAAGAATATTCTTTGCAGACTGCGGAAGAATAATTCTCTTCATCGTAGTACCATAGCTTAACCCTACCGCTCTACCCGCTTCGAATTGTCCGCGGTCAACGCTCATTATACCGGCTCTCATTATTTCCGCAACGTAAGCGGCGCTATTCAAGCCAAAGCCTATTGTTGCAATAATATAAGGTGAAACTTCGCGGTTAAAGAAGATAACGTCGGCAAAAATTACGAAACAGATTATCATTAGTTGTACGAGTACGGGCGTACCACGTATAACCGCTAGATATGTTTGAGAAAATCCGTTTAGTACCTTGTTAATGAATTTATCTTTAGGCAGAACCATAAATACTGCAAGTATGGTTCCGAGTACGATGCCTATAGCAAGGGCCATTACCGTTATTGCAAGCGTCCATCCGTAAGACTTTAGGAGCAATAACAATATTTCCTTTCTAAAAATTATGCTAAAATCAAATTTCATTTATATCCCTTTAATATGTTTTAGGGCTGTTCCTTTCGAAACAGCCCGTCTTGTTCGTTAGTTTATAATCGTTAAATTATTCACCAAAGTACTTTGCGTTGATAGCATCCATGGTGCCGTCTGCTTTCATTTCGGTAAGAGCTGCGTTAATCCATTCAACGAGTTCTTTGTTGCCTTCTTTAACTGCGAATGCATATTCGTCGTCAAATACGGTTTCTTCACAAATCTTGGTGCCAGGATTTTTTGCTACAAAGTTTTGAGCGGGGAACTTGTCGATGATAACTGCATCAACTTTGCCTTGTGTTAGAGCAAGAACTGCTTCTGCGCCGGTGGAGTACTTGGATACGGAGCTGGGAGCTGCTAGGCATGCATCTTCACCTTCACCTGCCCAATCGGGATCCATTTCTGCAAGAAGTTGACCTACGGTACCACTTTGAACGCCTACTTTCTTTCCTTCTAGGTCAAAGGGACCTGCGATATCGCTATCGGTCTTAACGATGATAACTTGTGAGCTATCGAATACGCCGATAGAGAAGTCAAGGTTTTCATCTCTCTTTTCGCTGTAGCTGATACCTGCCATTGCGATGTGAGCCTTGTTAACGCCGGGAGCGAGAAGAACGGAGTCGAATTCCATATCTTCGATAACTAGTTCAACGCCGAGTTTGTCAGCAAGAGCCTTAGCGATGTCCATATCCCAACCAACGATTTTGCCGTTAGCATCTTTGTATTCAAAGGGAGGGAAGTATGCGTTGGTAGCAACTACCAATTTGCCATATTCCTTGATTCCTTCGGGAGTAGAATCGGTAATGCCTTTATCTTGGCAACCTACTAGAGCAAATGCTCCAACTGCCATAACTGCTATTAATAAAACGGATACGATGATTTTTTTCATAAATAAAATCTCCTTGTTTTTGTGTGTTTTTTTGAATATGCCGATATAATAAAACATTAAAATGCATAAAGCAACACTTTTTATGCATAAAATTGAAATTTTTAAAAATTTTTATAATTTGTTTTTTAGCCGAATTTTGCGTGAATACTATTGAAAAGCGCGCGCATTATGTGTTATAATCGAGAAGATGAAAAAAAGTTATTTATTAATTTGCATAATTTTGGTAACTTTACTCCTTTTGGGGAGCGTTGTTGCGTGTACCGACGATACGCGTAAACTTTACTTTACCGAAACCACCTATAAACTCTACCTTTCCGATGAAAATCCTTCCGTTACGCCGGAAGTTTTTACTCGCCCGCGCGGAAACGAATACGTTTTATCCGTTTCTAACCCGACTATTGCAAAAGTAGACGGCAACACTATTACCGCATTAAAGGAAGGTATTGTAACCGTTACCGCAACAAGCGGTGATATGACGGCAACGGCAACTCTCGTAGTGTACCTAAGGCGAGATGCGACCAACGATGACGACAACACTAACGACGGCAAACATACCGTATATTTTATAAGCGAATATTCAGCGTTCGGAGCGCAAAGAATAACCGACGGAGAAAAGGCAACCGAGCCCACTCCGCCACCGAGAGACGGCTACGTTCTTTTTGGTTGGTATCTTGACGAAGCATTCACCACCAAATATGATTTTAATACTCCCGTGCATTCTAATATAAATTTATACGCGCTATGGGGATATGCGAGCCCTGCGTACAAATTTATTAATATAGACGGCAAATCCTACGTTAGCGGATTCAAATTCCCCTACGTCCCCTATGAAAACGTTACTCTCCCCGCAAGCAACGATAACGGAGAAAACGTTTACGGTGTAGCAAAAGGCGCTTTTTCTTCGAATAAAACGCTTGTTTCCGTAACCATCCCCGACTGCTATAAAGTTATAGAAAGCAATTCTTTCGACAACCTGGAAAAGCTGGAAACCGTAACGTTCAACGGCTCCGGAATAGAAGAAATCGGCGAGCTTGCTTTTAGTGGATGCAAAGAGCTAACAAAGGTTGATTTTGGGGGCGAAGGATTGATAACCATAGGCGCTTCTTGTTTTAGCGGATGCGTAAAACTAAACGATATTAATCTTCCTAACTCACTTTCCAAACTGGGAAAGGGCGCTTTTAACGGATGCTCGGCGCTAAATATTTCCACTTTGCCCACTTCTTTGAAGGTAATAGAAGCGCAAACCTTTGCTTATACCGGTCTAACAAGTATAGATTTGAGCGGTATAGAAGCAATATATAATCAAGCGTTTTGGGGCGCAACCGCTCTTGCGGAAGTAAAAAATCCCGACTCGCTACTATCACTTGGCTCATACGTATTCGGAAGTCTGCTCTCCACCGAAATAAAGGATGCTACCGCCTGGCTCAAAAACACAAGCGAAGTTTCCAAGTTTGAAGGTAAAAACGGCTCCAAGGTAACCTATCTCGGCAACGCTCTCGTTTACGTCAGCCCCGTAGGAATCGGTACTAAACCACTACCTACTTATATCAAACAATCTACTACGACCATCGCCGGTCAAGCGTTTAGCGACATAGACGGCGCTTGCGCGTACTTTATAGGACTTACTCCCCCCACCTACGGCACCTGCGCTTTCGGTGGCGGTAACTCGGGTAGCCTTGAACCTACCGTCGATATAGTAGTTCCCGAAGGCAAAACGGAAGTTTACTCAAGAGCCTTTCTTATAACGGCAAAAGAGTCGGATGGTTACTATTCTCCTACCGTCTATTCTCTCGAACTTATACAAAGAATATATGAATCAACCGTCGCTCCTACCGTCCAAACGGGTATGATAATGTACGAGCGCTATCCCTTGGTTGAGCACGAAAAGGGCGTATACTACTCAAAAGTACTAGCAAAAGATGCGAACGACCCCTTTGCCGGCGTAAAATATAGCGATACCGAAAAGTACTTTGTACTTCATTCTTACTTCGGCTCGGCTACGGAATTAGACTTCAAAACCCTATTCGATAACGATTGCGCCATAGGCGGTTATACCCCTATAATAGAAAAAATTTGCTCC
>JAZRAN010000004.1:0-3740 GCA_045634605.1 Candidatus Stercoripulliclostridium sp.
CTTTTGCGGAGCGCTAATATATAATCTTTCTTTTGCGCGAGTAACTGCAACGTACATTATTCTTCTTTCTTCTTCTATCGCGCCTTGCTTGATAGAGAGATTAGACGGGAATACTTCTTCTGCGCATCCTACAACGAAAACGACTCTAAACTCAAGACCCTTTACCGAGTGCATAGTTGCAATGGTAACTTTATCTTTTTCGTGCGGAGTATCGTCTTTACCGCTTTCTTCCAAAGTTACGGTTTCCAAGAATTCTTGGAGTGTATAGGTAGGATGAGAAGTGGCAAACTCTTTGGCGTAATTTACTAATTGACCTATGTTTTCATAACGAGTAAGGTCTTCTTCCTTGCCCGATTCTTTATATACCTGTTCAAATCCAACCTTTTCTATGACGAATTTCATAAAATCGTCGATTGGCCTATTTTTATTATCATAAAGTTCACACATCAAAGTCGCAAAGGACTCTACTTTTTTAGCTATGCCTTTGGGCAAAAAGTCTGCGTGATATTCTAACTCTCGTAGTACTTTCAAAAGAGATATACCCCTATCTCTTGCATACTGCTCTAACTTTTGTACGGTCGCATCACCTATTCCACGCGCAGGGAAATTGATTATTCTTTCTACTGCGGAATTATCGCGAGTATTAGAAACCGCTCTCATATACGCAAGCACGTCTTGTATTTCCTTGCGTTCGAAGAACTTAAAGCCACCTATAACCTTATAGTTTAACCTTGCGCTTTGTAACGTTTGCTCAAAAATCCTAGTTAGTGAGTTCGCTCTTACAAGAATGGCAAAATCCGACTTGCTATATCCGTTGTAGTAAACTAGGGACTCTATTTTACCAACAACCCACTCGGCTTCGTTCCTGTCGCTCCAAGCATTATAGAACTCTACTTTAACTCCACCCGCGCGTTTTGTAAAGAGTTCTTTTTGGTGACGCGCTTTATTGTTGCGTATGACGTTATTTGCGCAATTTAAAATTTCCGTAGTAGAACGATAATTTTCTAGTAGCTTATAAACCTTTGCATCGGGAAACTCTTTATCAAAGTTGAGTATATTTTCCACCCTAGCTCCGCGCCATCCATATATGCTTTGGTCGTCGTCGCCAACAACGAAAAGATTGCCCCACTTTTCAGCAAGTATCTTAATTACTTCGTATTGAACCTTGTTGGTGTCTTGGAATTCGTCTACGTGGATATATTTAAATCTGTTTTGATAATAGGTCCTACATTCTTCGGAAGTTAACAGCAACTCTTTGAATCTATGCAAAAGGTCATCAAAGTCCATAGCGTTGTTTTGCTTTAGCATTTCTTCATATCTTGCGTACAACTTAACTATTTCATCGGCATCGTTGACTATTCCGTTAATTTCATAGTAGTACTCTTCCGGAGTCATTCCATCGTTTTTAGCCTTGCTAATGTGCTCCTTTAGAACTTCGCCAAACTTTATATCTTCTATTTTGGCTTCTAAAACAACCTTTGTAATTATTCTTGCGGAATCACTTTCGTCATATATAGAGAAATCTTTATCGTAGCCTATATGTTCGCTATAACGCCTTAAAATGCGCGCGGCAAGCGAGTGTATGGTAGAAATCCATACTCCGCTATCTTCGCCAAGCAACACGTTCAAGCGCTCTCTCATTTCCGCAGTGGCCTTATTTGTAAAAGTTATTGCCAAAATATTCGAGCCAAATACGCCCTTTTGCGCGACCAAATAAGCAACTCTATGAGTTAGCACCCTAGTTTTACCAGAGCCTGCGCCTGCAAGCACAAGTAGACGCCCTTCCGTGTCGGTAACTATCTGTTTTTGTACGTCGTTAAGATTTTCCAATAAGTTCATATTTATAGAATACTATCCCACTTATAATTAAAATATTTTTCTAGTAGTTTGATGACGTAAGTATCCGTCATTCCTGCAATATAGTCGAGTAAATATTGGTTTGGAACTATGGATAAGTTACGATAAAACTCTGGTACTTCGTCGGAATTTTCTTTCAAGAAATCGTAAAGTTTTATCAACCACTCTTTTGCCTTTACTTCTTCTGCGCTAGCGTGAGAAGAAAAATATACGTTCTTGAACATAAACTTTCTTAGTTCGCTCATTGCTTCTTTGAATTCTTGAGATTGCCTTACGTAAGGCGCATCCTTTGATTCTCTAACTATGTCGCTAACTAGGTTATTTATCTTTGCGCTTTTACCGACCCCAAGCACTTTCTCCACGTCCTTAGGTATATCGCTTTCACACATCAACCCTGCTCTTATTGCATCGTCAATGTCGTGATTAAGATAGGCAATTCTATCGGCAAAGCTAACGACTTTGCCTTCTAGCGTACATGGTTTGCCATCACTGCGATGTTGCAATATGCCATCACGTACTTCATAGGTTAGATTAAGTCCCATCCCGTCTTTTTCCAAGACGTCAACTACTCTTAAGCTTTGTTCATTATGCTCAAATCTACCCGACAACTCGTTTAGCACTCTTTCGCCAACGTGCCCAAAGGGCGTGTGTCCTAAGTCATGCCCAAACGCTATTGCTTCCGTCAAATCTTCGTTGAGTCTTAGGCATCTCGCAATCGTTCTTGCAATTTGCATTACTTCTAGCGTATGCGTCATACGAGTGCGATAATGGTCACCGCTTGGCGCTAGAAAAACTTGTGTTTTATGCTTTAGTCTCCTAAAAGATTTCGAGTGCAAAATCCTATCCCTGTCGCGTTGATATTCCGAACGCATGGGACACTCTTCTTCCACACGGATTCTACCGCGAGTTAAAGCAGTTTTTTGCGCAAATTCCGATAGAAACTCCTTTTCTAAACTCAAAAAGCCTTCTTTCATACACACCTTAATTAACGTCTGCGTCTTATTTTAAGACAATATTATTATACCATTAAATGCCTTTTTTGTAAATGCTAATAACACTCTTATAAAAATAAAACACTACTTTTTAGTAGTGTTAAATCTAGAAATAAAGAAGGCGTAACTCAATTTGAATTACGCCTATACTTTAATTACTTTTTGAAGAATGAAAATAACCCTTTCTTCTCTTCCTTTATCTCTTCCGTCTTGGTATCAAGTATCTTGTGGCCTAGCCCTACTATAACCTTTTTGATTTCGGTTACGTTAACGCTTTCTTTGGCAACAACAATCGTTTCCCCCAACACGTGAGATGAAGTTACGCTTTTTATCGGCAATGCCGATTTGATGTTATCGTTTACTTTAGCTTCGCATTTTTCACAATGCAAGCCTTCTACTTTAAAAGTATGTTTTAACATATTAGATTAGATTAGATTATAGGCTTAACGATAGGTGCCGTATTCTTGCTTTTCGTAATCCTTTATCATATCGTAGAAAGGTAGATCTTCCATAGGCATATTTACGCTTGCGTTATCACCAATCCAACGATTTACAAAGCCTTGCATAATGGTGTCGTGGTCATAGCAATATGCTTCGTCACTAAAGTTTTTGGAAGTTAGAGTACAGGTTGCGCTTACAACGTCGATGTTAGCCGCCATAACCCAAGTTTCATCGGTTTCCCAAGTACGCATATAACCATTTTCGAATATGGTCATTCTTACTTTGAGTTCACTATAATATAGTTTGTAGCCACCTAGTTGATCTAGGAAATCCAAGGGAGCGTTTGCAAGGTAAAGTTGTTCAGCGTAGTAAGTTGCGCTTTGTTCAGTACCGCGGTTGGTTTCGGTATCAATTTCAAAGTCAACGCCGTAGCACTTAATCTTTTTGCCA
>JAZRAN010000005.1:0-9276 GCA_045634605.1 Candidatus Stercoripulliclostridium sp.
CGACTTGCATGTGTTAGGCATGCCGCCAGCGTTCGTCCTGAGCCAGGATCAAACTCTTTAGTTCAATCTTAGCTTAAAACTTCTCTTTTACTAGCGTAAAAATTTGAAGCATTTAATTCTCAAAAAAATTAACTGTCATCTTTCGATGACTTGTGTGTTTAGTGTTATTTAACACTTTATTCTCGCTTCTTACTGTCTGTTCAATTTTCAAGGTACATTTAAACTGCCCATCGCGGACAGCCTTTATATAATAATGCATTAAAAAATAAATGTCAAACAATTTTTAATAAAATTTTTAACAATTTTTTTTTGCATATTACATACGATTTTCAAGGTTCAAAATTTTGTTTACATAGTCCCCTTTTTGAGTTATACTATATATAGTAAGTACCCGTAGCTCAGTTGGATAGAGCGTGAGACTCCGACTCTCAAGGTGGAAGGTTCGACTCCTTTCGGGTACGCCACGCTAAAGGGGAATTACATAATAATCAAATAATTCCCCTTTGTCAATAAAGAGATAATAAAAAATTATCAAATTTATTTTATTAAAGCGTTGGGTTAACAATATATTGGGTACTGTGGGAAAACCGAACACAAGAGCCAAATTTCCCCTTTATAATATAATATGATACGCATACGCACGTACGCACACGCACGCGCGAGATAATATATAAGGATATCAAAATGAAGAAAAAAGTAGTAGTCGGTATGAGTGGTGGAGTTGATAGTAGCGTTGCTGCGTTACTACTAAAGGAACAAGGATACGACGTCCTTGGTCTTTTTATGCGCAACTGGCACGAAGAAGATGAAAACGGATGCTGTACGGCGGAAGAAGATTACTCCGACGTAAGAAAGGTAGCGTCTCTCCTTGATATCCCCTACTATACCATAGACCTTTCCAAAGAATATCAAGACCGAGTATTCAAGCATTTTATAGAAGAATACAAGGCGGGCAGGACGCCTAATCCCGACGTCTTATGTAACGTAGAAATAAAGTTTGGACCTTTCCGTGAATACGCAAGGAAGATAGGCGCAGATTATATTGCAACCGGCCACTATTGCGGAGTAGAAAGAAGGGATGGTAAAACCTATCTCATACGCGCGCTTGATGAGAACAAAGATCAGACGTATTTTCTAAACCAAGTAAAGCAAAACCAAATAGATAACGTCATATTCCCCCTTACCGACATTGATAAGCCTACCGTTAGAAAAATAGCGGAAAAATACGGGCTTGCGACTGCGGAAAAGAAGGATTCGACGGGCATTTGCTTTATAGGGGAAAGAGATTTTAGGAAATTCTTGAAATCATATCTACCTATGCAAAAAGGCAAGATTTGTACGCTTGACGGCAGAGTCGTAGGCGAGCATGACGGCGTATTCTACTATACGATAGGTCAAAGAAAGGGTTTTGGACTCGGCGGAGTCAAAGGCGAAAAGAACGATGCCCCCTATTATATCGTCAAAAAAGACGTGCATAAGAATATTTTATACGTCAATCAAGGCGAGTGCGATGAACTCTTCACAAAAGAACTTATTGCGGAAGACTTTAACTACATATGCGACCCCATAGAAAACGGACAAAGAGTGCTACTACGCACCCGTCATCGTGAAAAATTGATGCCGGCAACCGCATACGTTGAAGGCAAAGACGTCAGAGTCGTTGCGGATACTCCGGTTAGGGCGGTTACCAGCGGACAATACGCGGTACTCTACGATAACCGCATCTGCCTAGGTGGTGGAAAAATTAAGTAGTCGTTGTTTAGATAATAAAAAAGAGACTCTTTCGAGTCTCTTTTCTTTTGTTTGGTTAAATTTTAGCCAGCTGCCTTAACTGCTTCTTCGCTACCTGCGTAAACAGCTTTACCGCTCTTGCCGATTTTGTAGCCTTCTTTGTCTGCATCGTCTGCCTTGTCGAAGTCAGCTTTGATGTCTTCGTAGCAAGCTTTTGCATCTTCTGCATCGTTGAAGTAGAAAATGGTAACGCCATCGTCAAGGTCTAGTAGGCCCTTAGATGCTATAATCATTGCTACGCAACCTTCGTAAGTAGCGTTTAGACCGAGTTGAGCGCCGGTACCGTCACTTGCTTTGGTAACCATAACTTCATAACCAGCTTCTCTTAGGTTTGATGCTGCTTTTTCGGGATCTGCAGGTACGCAAGCTACAAGAGCTACGCCGAGAACTGCTACGAGAGCGATAACTGCAATAATTGATAGTGCTTTTTTCATAATCTTGTCTCCTTATATTTTTGGGTTTCCCCATATTCGTTGTTTCTATTATAACATAATTTTTTTATTTTGCAATACGTATTTTTTATGCTTGCAAATTTACATATTCATCATTAGCTTTAACGTGATTTCGATTATTTTCTCATAAGAACTTTCTTTACTGCTCCCACTACGTCTACCACTTCCATATTGAACACTTTGCGCAAATAGGGAACCTTGCCTACTTCGCCGAATTTTTCCTTTACGCCTATGGACTCTAGCGGTACGGGATAGTTTTCGCATAGGACTTCGCAAACTGCGCTACGAAGAGCGCCCATAACGTTGTGGTTTTCCGCAGTTACTACGGCTCCCGTCTTCTTTGCGGACGCAACTATGGTTTCTGCATCGATGGGCTTGACGGTGGGACAACATACGACTTCTACGCTAACGCCTTCTTTGGCTAATTCTTCCGATGCAAGCATTGCCGTTTCTACCATTATACCGCTTGCAACGATGGTGCAATCGGTACCTTCCTTCATAATTCTTGCCTTCAAGATATCAACTTCGTCGCTCTCTTTGGTCAAAAGAGCAGGAGTTTTTCTGTGCATTCTAACGTAGCAAGGGTATGGATATGCGTGAATTTGGGGTAACGCTTTATAAAACTCCATTGCGTCGGTCGGCTCATAAATAAGAATATTGGGTATGGAGCGTAGCATACCGATATCTTCAAGAGCCATATGGGTACCGCCGTTGAGCTCCGCTGCAATTCCGGGGTCGGTGCCTATTATTTTTACGTTTTGTTGCGCATAACAAATAGAAATCATAATTTGGTCGGCACAGCGTCTACTTGCAAAAGGAGCAAACGAAGATATATAGGGCTTGAATCCATAGGAAGAAAGGCCTGCCGCCATACTTGCCATATTTGCTTCTGCGATACCTACGTCAAAGCATTTTTCGGGAAATTCTTTATATAAAACGTTGGTTCCGGCGCATTTTGCAAGGTCTGCGTCAAGCATAACGCAATCGGGGTCGTTTGCGAGCACGTTGCGCATATGGTCTACCAATACTTCTTTCATTAGGGTGTTTTTAGTGATTTCCATATTATTCCCCCTTGATTTCCTTGATTGCTTGAGCGCGTTGCTCGGGAGATACGGACATAGAGTGAGAGCCTACGAGAGCCTTTTCTACGTAGCTTACGCCTTTGCCCTTAACGGTATTCATAATAATCATTTTAGGCTTGCCCGAGAATGCTTTTGCTTCCGTAATAGCATTATCGATAGCGGTAATATCGTTACCATCTATAACCCAAACTTGCCAACCGAAAGCTTCCCATTTTTTATCCAAGGGGTCTAAGTCGTTGATGTTTGCAGTATAATCGTCAAGTTGCATCTTATTGTAGTCGGTAAAAGCAATAAGGTTGTCTAGCTTTTGATGACCTGCGTACATAGCGGCTTCCCAAATTTGACCTTCTTGACTTTCGCCGTCCCCTATTATTGCGTATATGGTAGCGCCGTCTTTTCTTAGGCGAGAGCCGAGAGCGCAACCTACCGCGCAACTAAAGCCTTGACCGAGAGAGCCTGCGGTCATATCTACGCCGGGGGTCTTATTCATATCGCAGTGAGAAGGAAGGGTGGTACCGCCTTGGTTCAAAGTTTCTAGTACTTCCTTGGGAAAATAACCAAACTCTGCAAGAACGGCATAAATTGCAGGACCTGCGTGTCCCTTTGAGCAAACAAGCCTATCTCTACCTTCCATTTTGGGATTATTGGCATCAAATTTTAGGTGTTTACCATACAAAACGGCGAGCAAATCGGCAATAGATAAGCATCCGCCGATGTGACCTATGCCAAGAGAACCTATGCAGTTGACGATATTTTCTCTTATATTTTTAGCAACAAGGGTAAGATTTGTTTCTCCCATATCTTTCTCCTTAATTTTTATAACAATATTATACACGCGCGTAAGCGTTAAGTCAAGACTAAAGGTCAAGGGCAAACGTAACGGAACCGAATTTTGCGCTTAGTACCTTGAATCCATACTTCTTATAGAAGTTAACTCCCTTTGCGTTGCCGGCTCCGCAAACAAGATATACGCCCTTGATTCCATTTTTCTTCAAGTATTCAATCAAGGTGTCCATAAGTCGAGTTCCCGTGCCCTTTCTTTGACCTTCTTCCAAAATATCAATATGCAAATGCGCGGGATAATTTTTCTTTACTTTCCTATGTAAAAACTCGTTTGCAACGTGCATAAGGTAACGTAAAGGACTTGCTTTTTTTACGATGGGCGCATATTTTTTATTAAAGATTTCATCGTAGCGTTCGCTACTGGGCGCGCAAAAAATATAGCCTATTGCTTCGTCGTTTTCGTTTACCGCAACAAAGCAAGACTCCGGCTCTTCGTTAATATAGTAATCGCAGTACAAAGCAAACAGCGCAGTTCTACCCTTTTCGCTTTCGAAACCCGACGAAGTTTCGTAACAAATTTTGCGCATGCGCTCGCAATCTTTGGGTTGATAAGGTCTAATTTCCATTGTTATTTATGTTATTACGCTTATAAGTTAAAAGGCTCAAATTAGCAACTTTATGCTTAAAAGACCTTTATAAAATAAAAAAAGTGGCATAACGCCACTCTTTTTATTGGTTGGTTAGATTATTCTTCTACGATTGCTCCAACAGGGCAAGCTTCGGTGCAAGCGCCACAGCCGAGACAAACGTCTTGATTGATTTCATAAACGCCGTCTGCTTCTACGATTGCTTCTACGGGACAGGTACCTGCGCAAGCGCCACAGCCTGCACATTCATCTTTGTTAATAACGTATGCCATAATGTTTCTCCTTAAATAGAAATTGTATTTAGTATTAATATATTAACACTCACGCGCGATAATGTCAATACTTAAAGATTATTCTTCATCGTCTTTTTCTTCTTTTGCTACCGCATTTTTAGACTTTATTTGAGAAAGCGGAAATCTTTTTACGTTATAAGCGCCGTCTTCCATAATAATCTTTACCTTGACTTCTTCTCTTAACGCATCGTTTTCCATAACTACGGCTTCTCCGTCGGGAGTGATGACGGTGGAGTTTTCCTTGGGTAGTTTCTTGCTCATTTCTTGATAATATGCGTTTTCGAACCTTAGGCAACACATAAGTTTTCCGCAACAACCATTGATTTTGGTGGGGTTAAGGGAGAGTCCTTGATATTTTGCCATCTTCATAGAAACCTTTTCGTAGTCTTGTAGGAAGGTCAGGCAACAGCAAGGTCTACCGCATTGAGCGAGCGCTCCACGGAGTTTGATGTCTTCCCTTTCGTATATTTGACGAAGTTCTATTCTATTGTGGAATAAACCTGCCAAATCTCTTACTAACTCACGGAAATCTATTCTTGTTTCTGCGGTAAAGTATATGATTATCTTTGCCCTATCGAAAGTATATTCGGCGTCGACTATCTTCATAGGAAGGTCGTGCGCGGTAACCTTTGCGATAGTTTCCTTTATGATTTTTTCCTTATCGTTAAGGTTCTTTTCGTTTTGCTCTTCGTCCTTTTGGGTAGCCTTGCGGATAATGGGCTTTAGGGGAGCGACTATTTCTTCATCGCTTACTTCCTTTATGCCTTGCGCTACTTTACCAAATTCTACGCCCCTTGCCGTTTCCAAGACAACGCTGTCGCCTTCGACAAGTTCTATATCTTTAGGGTCGAAATAATAGGTTTTTTGATTGTTTTTGAACTTTATTCCTACTACTGTTGCCATTTATATTTTGCCTCCAAAATTTTAAAAAGTACTCTTTCCGCAACGGTTACGGGCGCAATATAGGATTCTAGCATTGCTTCGCCCTTATTGACTTCGAGTATCGCCATAGCAACGGATGCGGGGGTAAAGCCTGCGGATATGGTCGCTATATCGTAGTCACGGTTACGAGTCGTATAGGGAGCTTTTGCTCCGCTAACTTTTACCGCTACGTCCCTTAGGATAATTTCAAAGAACTCGAGCGTTCTTCTTATGTTATCTTTGGAAAATATCGGTTTGTTTATGTAGTCTACAACCATAGTCGATTTCTTGCAATTTTTTAAAATTTCAAAACATTCGCTATATTGATTGTAGTAATTCGCATCGTTCATAAAGGCGTACGCCTTCTCGAAAGAGCCACCGGACAAGGCGCTTGCGATTTCCGCTTGAGAGCGCTCGTATCCTTCGCCTAAGAGTGATTCGTATATCTCTTCCGTGGTAAAAACGGGTAGATAATTTAGTTTTGCCCTACTCTTTATCGTTTGCAGTAGTCCGTACGCACTCTTTGCAAAAAGAGCGATTATGACGTTTTTAGGCGGTTCTTCAAAGACTTTTAGGAGTTTGTTTTGTACGGCGGGAGAAAGACGCTCGGCGTTATCTATAAAGTAGATTTTTTTGCCGGCTCCACTACTCTTTTCTTCGGAAGAAGGAGTACTTGTTTCCCAACTTGATTTATAACTTTCTTCTATGAGAGTTTCCGCTTCCTTAACGGTCATTTTGCCGTTTTCGTTAAAGTAATTTACGCCCAAGTGACAATCGTTATATATCTTGTCGCAAACTTCACACTCACCACAACCACCGCGTGAGCAAAGAATAGTTGATGCAAACAAGCGCATATATTCCCTTCTTGCCAGCGCGTCTTCGCCTAAAAACAGATAGGCGTGTGAGATTTTGTCGGCGCGAAGGTCCTTTTTGAAGTCCGCGTAGGCTTTACTTGCGGAAAGTAGTTCTCCTAGCATATACCCTTCTTTTTGAACTCCCTTATGATTTCTTCGTGAGTGACGTTTTTGTCTTCGTTAGGTACGATTGCAACTATTCTTTCCGGCTCGCGAGCGCACATTTCTTTGAATCCTTTGTAGCAACGAGCGTGGAATTCGCCTGATTCCCCTTCCATTCTATCGTTCAAAATGACGGTGCCCCTTTGCTTTCTCCAACTATTTGCAGGGTCCATATCTATAAAAATAGTAAGGTCGGGCATACAGTTATCTCTTGCGTAAGAATTGATTTCATAGACGTTGTCTATGCCTAGCTCTCTCGCTACGCCTTGATACGCTAGAGAGCTATCTATGTAGCGGTCGCTGATTACTACCTTGCCTTGCTCTAATGCGGGCTTGATAAGGTTGTTGATATGCTCCATTCTTGCAACGGCAAAAAGTTCGGCTTCTATTCTCGGAGAAACCGCAAGTTTTTTATCAAGAAGAATTTCCCTAATTCTTTCCGCAATGGGCGTGCCACCCGGCTCACGAGTAAACACTGCGGGGATACCTTCTCTTTCAAAATACTCTTTTAGTAGTCTTAGTTGGGTTGATTTACCAACGCCTTCACATCCTTCTACCGTAACGAATTTGCCTTTCATAATCTATCCTTTTCGTATTCTACCTTATAGGTAGATTTTTTCGCTTCTTCTATTTTAACACAACGATACTATCGTTTTCAAGCCCGAAAGTGATATTAAAGTTATCTTTAATAAACTCGGCTTTCTCTCTTGATATTTTTTCTCCGGGAAGAATTACGGGCACTCCCGGGGGATAGAGTCCTACTTCCCTATAAGACACTCTTCCTACGCAGTCGTCAAGGGAAACTTCTTCCCACTCTCCGTCTAAAACAAGCTCGATAAACTCTTCCTTTTCTTCTATGATTATTGCATTATAAGGGGTGGAATAATCGCAGTTTTGTAGCGCTTCCGCAAGACGAGTTAAGCCTTGATAGTTGTAGGGAGTAACTATGAATACTATCTTGTTGCCGTAAACGGTTTCTGCGTAAATGCCATTTTCTTCCAACTGTTTGCTTATGGACTCACCGTCGCACTTTACTTCTATTACAAGTCTTGTCGGGTCGTCCGTCTTTATGACTTTATAATTTCCACTTGCCTTCTTCGTAAAGTTTTCTACTTCTTCTATTACCTTTGAGTAAAGTTCTTCTCCGCTTTCCGTTAGCTCCTTTACGGCTCCTTCTATGCTAGTCATAACAAGATAGGACGGGGAAGTAGTGTGTAATTCCTTGAAGGCGGTAAGGATTTCCTTTTCGTACTCCGCCGCGAAACAAAGACTTGCGCCACCTGTGAGCGTTCTCATTACTTTATGTTGAGAGTGTATTACCAAAGGCGCGTATTCGGTCGCCGAAACAGGCAGTTTTGTGGAAAATGCAAAATGGGCGCCGTGGGATGCGTCTACCACCAATATCGCCCCTTTTGCGCTACAAATATTACTTATTTCTTTTAGGTTGAGAGTGTCTCCAAAATAGTTGGGAGAAGTACAAACAACTACTTTCGCTTGGGTGTCGTCCAGTATTTTAGCAAGGTTTTCACCCTTATAAAAATAGGCTTTTACTCCGCTTATCCGGAGTCCGTTATATACCGATTTATGCGCGTCGCCATAAACCAAAAACGTTCCCCTTTTCCTTAGCGCGCGTATTATAGTTAATATAAGGATAGTAGCCCCTGCGGTAGAATAGAGTACTCTTTCTACTCCATACGCTTTTGCAACTTCCATCTCGCTTTCCTTTATTACTCCGCTTGCGGAAAGCAGATTATCGCTAAAAGAAAGCTCCGTTACGTCCAGTCTACTATCTAGAACGATACCCCCGTTGTGTCCGGGGGTATGAAAAGACAGATGTTTTTTGTTTTTTTCTAACGTTTCTAAAATAGGAGCGCGCATATTAGCCCTTAATGGGTTTCATAGTGGGGAACAAGAGAACGTCACGGATAGATGCGGAATCGGTAAAGAGCATAACGGCTCTATCGATACCTATACCCATACCGCCCGTGGGGGGTAGACCGTACTCAAGAGCGGTAACGTAATCGTCATCCATCATTTGAGCCTCGTCGTCACCCTTTTCGCGTTCTTTTACTTGGTCTTCAAAGCGCTTGCGTTGGTCAAGAGGATCGTTTAGTTCGCTAAATGCATTGCCCATTTCAAATGAATTCATAAAGAACTCAAAACGTTCGGTTAATCTCTTGTCGCTTGCCTTTCTCTTTGCAAGGGGAGATACTTCTACGGGATAATCCAATACGAAAGTGGGTTGAACGAGCTTGCTTTCTAGTAATTCATCGAATACTTGGTAAAGGAGC
>JAZRAN010000006.1:0-2714 GCA_045634605.1 Candidatus Stercoripulliclostridium sp.
AGTTATCTTTTGAGCGTAGTAATTGGCAAGAGCGGAGTAGGTCTTGCGTGGATAGACGTATCTACCGGCGAAGTATACGTAAAGGAACTTACGAGCGCAGCGTCGCTAGAAGACGTCATTTTATCACTTTCTCCCAGTGAAATAATATCAAATACAAAGGGATACACCGATATTTTAGAGTACGAGAGCGTTTCACTCGGCAAACTTCCCCGCCCACAAGCATATTACGATTATGCTTTCGATAAGGAAATTGCAGAAAAATCGGTTTTGAGTTTCTACGGCATAAACAATATTGGCGCGTTAGATTTAGAAAAGGGTAGTCTTGCTCTTTCTGCGTTAGGCGGTATGCTGGATTACGTTAGCGGTACGCAAAAGCGTAAGCTTGCGCATATACGCGCGCCAAAAACCTTGCGTAGTGGCGATAAAATGTTCATTGATTATAACACCAAACGCAATTTGGAACTCACCAAAACGCTGTTTGACGGCTCAAAGATGGGTTCATTGTTCTGGGTGCTGGATAGAACTCGCACGTCAATGGGCGCAAGAGCGCTAAGAAAGGCGATAGACGAGCCGTTTGCGCTCATAAACGACGTTAACGAACGCTTGGATGCAGTAGAAGACCTTGTTAAAAACGCTCAAATGCGAGAAGAACTGGGCGAAGCTCTTTCTTCTATACACGACGTAGAAAGGCTTTGTAACCGTATTGCGTATGGAACTATATCTCCTAGGGGAGCGCAGTCAATTGCTTTTTCTCTCCAAAAGACCGTTAGCGTTATTTATGCGTTAAGAAGGGCAAAAAGCAGTAGAATAACCCTTCTTCGCGACGTTATCGACCCCTTGGAAGACCTTGCAAACCATATTATGACGGCGCTTGTTGATACTCCGCCCATTGTAGTTAAGGACGGCGGTATTTTCCGTGATGGATACAGCGCGGAGCTTGATAGCTATCGTTCTGCTAAAACTTCTGCAAAGCGTTGGCTTGCCGAATATGAAGCCAAGGAGCGTGAAGAAACGGGCATCAAGCAACTAAAAGTCGGTTATAATAGAGTTTTTGGCTACTATATAGAAGTTTCCAACTCCAATCTTCCTATGGTTCCTTATCGCTTTGAAAGAAAGCAAACGCTAACGACGGGCGAAAGATTTATTACGGATGAACTCAAGAAAATGGAAGAAGTTATACTCGGCGCGGAAGAAAAGGCGTTGAGTCTGGAAAGCGCTATGTTTGCGGAAATAAAGAATTCTCTTGCGGAAGTCGTAGCGGTACTGCAAATGAATTCTAATGCGGTAGCAGAACTAGACTTACTCTATTCTCTTGCAACTACCGCAGTCGCTAGCGGATACGTTCGCCCAAAGATGAAGGAGAATTCCGGCGATATAGTAATCAAAGACGGCCGTCATCCCGTCGTAGAAGCATTAAAGCGTAAAAACGCTTTCGTTCCAAACGATGCCGTAATGACTGCGGACAGTCGCACGCTCATTATAACCGGTCCAAATATGGCGGGTAAATCAACGTATATGCGTCAAGTTGCGCTTATAGTTTTAATGGCGCATATCGGCTCTTTCGTTCCGGCAAGAGAAGCGGAAATTTGTCTTGTTGACCGCATTTTTACGAGAGTAGGCGCAAGCGATAACGTAGCTTACGGACAATCTACTTTTATGGTAGAAATGACGGAAATGGCAAATATTTTGAATAACGCAACCGAAAAGAGCTTGCTTGTACTAGATGAAATAGGTAGGGGTACTTCTACGATAGACGGACTTTCTATTGCTTGGGCAATTGTAGAGCATCTTGCGTTAAAACTAAAAGCGAAGACGTTGTTTGCAACGCACTATCACGAACTTAGTGAACTGGAAAGCGAACTTCCCGGTCTCAAAAATTATCACGTTCTCATCAAGGACGACGATGGAAAGATTACTTTCCTTTATAAAATTGCTCGTGGTGGCGCTAACAAGAGTTTTGGTATAGAAGTTGCAACCCTTGCAGGCGTAAATGAAAAGATTACCAATAGGGCAAAGATGATTATGCGTTCCATAGAAGATAGTCAAGAAGGCAAGCTCAGCACAACAATAGGCGCCAATATATCGGAAGACGCCGTGCCGACAACTCAAATGGGTTTCTTTATGGACGATGGCAAATATGAAGAGCTTGCGCGTGTAATAAACGATATTGACCTAAACAGTATTACGCCGTTGCACGCATTAACGATACTTTCCAACCTACAAAAAATGACAAAACCTAGCGGTAAAAGGAAGAAATAATGAAGATAAACCTGCTTGATAGTAGTATTTATAATTTAATATCGGCTGGCGAAGTTGTAGAAAACCCGGCTTCCGTAGTAAAAGAGCTTGTGGAAAACTCTATTGACGCAGGCGCAAGAAACGTTAGCGTATATATAGAAGACGGCGGTATCAAGTCTATTGAAGTCGTTGATGACGGCGCTGGAATAGAAAAGGATGAACTTCCTAAAACGATACTTCCGCACGCAACCAGTAAGATAAAGGAAGCGGATGACCTTGCTACCATATCAACTTTGGGTTTTAGGGGCGAAGCTCTTGCGTCCATATCCGCAGTTTCCGAGTTTGAAATTTGTTCAAAGTACTTTGAAAGCGAGCACGGAGCCCGTTTATACGCAAAAAACGGCGTAACCGAGTTAACCGACTGCGCGCACGCTCAAGGCACGTCCATAAGAGTATCAAATCTATTTTATAATACT
>JAZRAN010000007.1:0-3110 GCA_045634605.1 Candidatus Stercoripulliclostridium sp.
AGCGGGCGTTAGAACGCTAGAAAAGCAAATAAATAAGATAGTAAGAAAGGTGGCTCGCAAGTTTGTAGAGAACCCACGCGCGCGTAAAGTTAAGATAAATAAGGATAATATAAAGGACTTCCTAGGCGAGCCGGTAGTTGCTCGTTCCAAGGGCGCAAGGGAAGACGAAGTTGGTGTAGTAACGGGACTTGCTTGGAGCTCTGTTGGTGGCGATACTATGGACGTAGAAGTTTCCTATTCCAAAGGTAAGGGCAACCTAATTCTTACGGGAAGTCTTGGCGACGTCATAAAGGAAAGCGCCAAGATAGCGCTCAGTTACGTTAGGGTTAACGCAGAAAAGTACGGAATAAGTGAAGAAACGTTCGAAAAGAACGATATTCATATTCATATGCCGGAAGGCGCCGTACCCAAGGATGGACCTAGCGCAGGCATAACGCTCACTACCGCAATAGTATCCGCTCTTACGGGCAAAAAGGTATGCGGTAGCGTAGCTATGACGGGCGAAGTAAGTTTGCGTGGCAAGGTGCTTGCGATAGGCGGACTCAAAGAAAAGACTCTTGCAGCGCTTCGTGAAGGCATAAAGAAGGTATATCTACCGGAAGACAATAGGAAGGACTATAAGGAACTACCCGAAGTAGTCAAAGAAAATATAGAATTCGTATTCGTAAAGCACGTAGACGAAGTAATTAAGGGTGCAATAATATGGTAATTAAAGGAGCGGAATTCGTAACTAGCGCGGGTACCGTAGAGCAAATCATAAAGGGTGATACCGTAGAGATAGCCGTTGTAGGACGTTCCAACGTTGGCAAGTCCAGTTTTATCAACTTTATGTGCAATCACGGAAGGCTTGCCAAGACGAGTAAGGAGCCGGGAAGAACAAGGCTCATCAACTATTTTACCGTCAACAAGGGCGAGTTTATGTTCGTAGACCTACCGGGATACGGCTTTGCCAAGGTAAACGATAACGAAAAGGCAAAATGGGGCAAGATAATAGAGAGTTATCTAAGGGAGAGTACGGGACTCCGTAACGTATTCGTACTTCTTGATATTAGAAGAGAGCCCAATGCCGACGACGTACAAATGCTAAACTATTTGTACCACTTTAACATACCGTTTACTATAATTGCTACCAAGGGAGATAAACTCAGCCGTAGCGCAGGACTCAAGCGCAAGCGTGAAATCGCTAACGCCTTGAAGGTAGGATTTGATAACGTTCTTTTGACGTCATCACTTGACAAAGCGGGCAAAGAAGACGTACTCAAGAGAATAGAGCATATTTTGGAAGTTGCAAAAGCGGTAAAAGAAACCCCCGTAAGCGACGATACGGACGGCGAAGAATAACCTTATAGTTAGGATAATTATGAAGATATTTGCAATAAGCGACCCACATCTTTCTTTTGATGACCTAAAGCCGATGAACATATTCGGCTCCGTTTGGGATAACCATTGGGAAGATATCGTCAAGGACTGGAACGAGCGTGTTTCGGATGATGACGTAGTGCTTATTGCGGGGGATATATCTTGGGCTATGAAGTTGGAAGACGCCAAGCGAGACCTAGACCTTATAGGCAAGCAAAAGGGCAAAAAGGTTATAATTAGGGGCAACCACGATTATTGGTGGTCGAGTTATAAGAAGGTCAAAGATATAATTCCGGAAGGCGTATACGCCATCCAAAACAATGCCGTCAAGTTTGGTAACGTCATAATTTGCGGTAGTAGGGGATGGAGCGTACCCGAGCTTGGAGCAGAAACGGAAGAGCAAGATATCAAGCTCTACGAAAGGGAAAAATTAAGGCTGGAAATGAGCCTTAAAGACGCGGTTTCCAAGAAGGAAGACGGAGATATCATAATAGCAATGATGCACTTTCCGCCCTTCAATTCAAGATATCTATCTTCCCATTATACCGATTTATTCAAGGAATACGGAGTAAACTCGGTGGTGTACGGACATCTTCACGGTAATGCGTCCAGAACGCAACTCGTGTACGAAAAACAGGGCATCAAGTATTATCTTACTTCTTGCGACAAACTCAACAACGAATTACAGCTAATATATGAAGATTAAAGATAAGGCAAGCGAGAGCTTGTCTTTTTTTAATTCAAAATGCAAAATGTAAAATGGTCTTCGCTTCGCTCACAAGGATTTTAATTATAATTTTTCCATGTGAACGGAGCAGGGCGTAGTGAAGCAATTCTGAATTCCTAATTCTGAATTCTGCATTAAAAAGGCAAGCCATTGTGCTTGTCTTTTAGTCTTGCAAACATTTGTTCTAAAACCGTTCGTTCGGCTCCCTAAAACTAGGGTTTTAGTAAAATTCTTTCCCTAGTTTTCCCTAAAACTACCCCTAAAAAAATAAAAAGTGGTTGCAAGTGGTTAATTGTGGTGGTAAAATAGAAGTAGGAAAAAAGGAGAGATTTGAGTGGTGACTTCATTTTACGGCGAATACAACTTAATGCTTGATGCAAAAAATCGTATGCGTTTGCCTGCGAAGTATCGCGCAATGCTCCAAGACGGCTACTATATTTTGAGTGGCGCTAACGGTTGCTTGTGGGTTATGACGAGCGAGAGATTTAACGCTCTTACCGAAAAGTTTGCTCAAGTTCCTTTTAGTGATATAGTAGCAAGAAAAGCAATTACCAAGATTATGACAAGCGTAGTAGAGCCGGAAGAAGACGCTCAAGGGAGATTTGTTCTTCCCGCAAAAGCAAAAAATTACGCAGGCATAAATAAAAACATTATAGTAGCAGGGGCGTTCGACCACGTAGAAATTTGGTCGGAAGAAAGATATCAAGAGCTCGGCTATCAAGAAAGTGAAGACTTCAACCAAATGCTTGTTGCATTAAAGGACTACGGCATTTAGTATGGAATTCAAACACGTTTCTGTAATGTATAACGAGTGCATAGAAGGTTTACAAGTTAAGCCGGAAGGCATCTACGTAGACGGCACCTTGGGTGGAGCAGGACACTCCAAAGGAATAGTAAGCAAACTAACCAGTGGAAAGTTAATCTGCAACGACCTAGATACAAACGCCATAAATAACGCCAAAACAGTTCTTGGCGATTACCTTGAAAAGACTATATTCATCCACGATGACTACAAGAATCTTTG
>JAZRAN010000008.1:0-7170 GCA_045634605.1 Candidatus Stercoripulliclostridium sp.
GCCGTGTTTCCAAAGGAAACATTTCGCGTACGAGTATAACGAGTACATTTCGCGTACGAGCAAGGCGAAGTACTTTAATGCGTTCTCGCAAGAGAACTTTATTGCGACTGCGTAGCGGTCTTTAATGCGTTCCCAACGGGAACTATATTCGCGCCTTTTTGGTAAAATAAAGGTCAAACTTTACCGCTTTGCGAGAGCAAATCGGTGTGTCGAATTTTGACGAAATCGCAACCGTCGGCGGATGCTTGGCATTTGCGTAAAACGCTCGATTGGTATATTGTTTTTGGCGTAATGGTAACCCTAACGCAAGGTTTTTTGAAACGATTGTTCATTGCGTTAATGTTAAAAATCGTTTGGGCGCACACGCTACCTTTCGGGAGAGAGAGCGCCTACGCGTATATAAATATAAAAAACAATATTGACAAGGCGCAAGGGGTGTGGTAAAATGGCTTCACAAAAAAAACAAAAAACCTTTTGGAGGTACCAACATGAAAAAGAAAGTATTACTAGTACTCCTAGTCGTTCTCATGGTAGGTATTCTTGCTCTCTCGGTCTTTGCATGTAATAAAACCCCTGACAAGACCCCTGACAAGACCCCTGACAAGACTCCCGTTGGAGATGAAGACGATCTAGGCGTAAACGTTGATGCTGGCCCCATGCTCAATGATCTTATTGATTCCGTTAACAACACCATCAAGGTAGTTAACACCATTGAAGACAAGGCAAGCGTAAACGCAGAACTCTACGTTGACGTAGTTCTCGCTGGCGAAAACGGCGCGGAAACCACCTATAACGTTGACCTTAAGATAGCAGGTTCTCTTGATAAGGGCACCAAGGCTAACAACTGGGCACTCGTTACCGCTAACGTTCTCGACACCGTAGAAATCGGTCTATTCGCAGAAGTTACCAGCGCAGGCAAAGAATATCTCTATCTAGGACAAAACATCCTAAATGAAGAATTCACTTGGTCCAAGCTTAGCCAAGCTGAAGGCGCAGAACTCGTTCAAGACAAAGTTCTTACCGCAGTATTTGATTTGGTAGCAGGCCTAGAAGACGCTAAGTTCGCAGCTGACGACGAAACCTTCAAGGGCGCAGACGTAAGCGACACTATCGACAGCGGTCTCCTTAACAAGATCGGCATCATCAACACCATTAAGGGTCTTGGTGGCACCATCGGCGGTCTACTCTTTGCTCCTATCGACGGCGTTAACACCATCGTTGACAACGAAACCGACCTTTCTTCCGCAAACGGCTATGCAGCACGCCTTAACATCGAACAACTCTCCGGCGTTATCTCCGGCGTTATGCCCATGCTCGGCGGTCTCCTTGGCGACGTTAACCTTGCTGACTACCAACCTATCGTAGATATGGTTGTTCCGCTAATCCTTGGCGGTAACCTCGACCTTACCACCCTTACCTTCACCCCCATCGAAGGCGCTATCCCCGATATTAGACTACTCGTTGACATCAACGAAGACAATACTTTCGGTGGCGTACATCTCTCTTATGAATCCAAAAAGAACGGTATCTACGTTGGATTCGGTCTTGACAACATCACTTTCACCAACAAGAGCTCTAAGGCTTCCAGCAACGCTCCCGATGGCGTTGAAGACGCAGAAGAACTCGCAATCAACCTTGGCCTAGATATCGAACTCGATGCTATCACCAATGGTTATGCAAACATTGACCTTAACGTATACCCCAACGTTTCTCTTGGCTTTGACGAAGACGGCTACCTAGCAATCGACTTCTCCAATCTCTATGCAGAAGTAGTATTGAGCTACGATGCAACTGATTTTGATGAAGAATGGAACATTATCCAAGTTCCCACTTCTAAAGTTATCGCTCAATACAACGCTGACGGTAACGAAGACCTAGTTATCGACCTTGACACTGTTGCTGGTCGTTTTGATACCTATGCAGGTACCTATAAGGTTCCCGTAGATCTCTCTAAGAAATACGCTGAATTTATCGAATCCGAAAAGAACAAGGGCGCAGTTGATGAAAGCGAACCCGAAGTTCAAAACGCAGGCCTAGTTGACGATATCATCGGTATCGTTGGCGACCTCACCGCAGAAAATGCAGACATCGTTGGCGTTATCATGGACGCTGCAGGCAAGATTGGCACCATCATCGAAGAAGTTTCCGCTCTTGCTCAATTCATAACCGAAGAAGGCACTCTCGACGTTGAAGGACTCATCCTTGCTCTTATCGACGACGAAGGTCTAATCGGCGAATCTGAAAAGGCAGTATTCGGCATGTACACCGGCGAAGGCAGTGAACAAGAAGACGTTGCTCTTGCTGAAATCATGGCTCCCGATGCAGTTCTTGGCAATATCGCAGCTCTCGTAAACGCTATCGTTTATGAAAACAGCGGTTCTGAAGCTACCTATGAAGAATGGGCAGCTGGCGCAAACCTACTAACCGTTGACGAAATCATCGGCCTAGTAGCAGACTTTACCGGTGCAACCCTTAATGCAGAAAATGCATATGCTAACATGGAAGCATCCGCAAGTGCTTACTGGCAAGATGGTATCGGTGCAAGCATTTCCGCAGTTCTTGGCGGTGACGATGCAACCGGCGAAATCAAACTTGCTATTAGTGCAAACATAATTGCAAACAACCCCGAAATCGAAGCAATCGAATACAACGAATATGTTGGTTCTGCAATCGTTGGTAACGAAATCATCACCGTATCTAACGATACCAGCAAAGACGGTGGCGCACGTCTACTAAACGCTGTTAAGAAGATTTTCAACTCCATCATTTCTGACGACCAATTCCATCTTGATACTTTCGATGAATACTGGGGCACTGTTGTTACCGACAACTATTCTGAAGTTGGCGACGGCTCCTATGCTTTCAAAGAAGACGGCTTTGGTATGTCTTTCGTGATTACCGCTCAAAACGCTCCTGAAGGCAGCACTGTTACTATCGTTAACGCCAACAATGCTCTTTCCGTAGCAGCAATGGTTATGGATACTAACTACATGCCCGCTAGACCCGTTCCCGGCACTCCTGTTGAAATCGCAGACCTTTACGATGTAGCAGAATTTACCGTTGAAGGAAGCGACGGCTTCATGTTCTACGTACTAGGAACCGAAGCAACCGTTGTAGAAATCGAAGTAAGCGTTCAAAAGCCCATAGTAATCCCTGAACCCGATGCAGCAGCTTTGGTAATTGGCGAAAACACCACTCCCGCTTTCGTAGCCGGAACTTCCATGATGGACCCCGGTGTTGATACTTATCTATACACCTACACTGCAACTGAAGATTGCACTTTGGTATTTACCTATGACGAAGAAAGTTTTGTTATCGGAACCGCTGAATACAATGCAAGGGGCGGAAACTATATGGTATATATGCCCTATGAAGATGGTGAAGTAACCCTTACTGCTGGTCAAACCATTCTTATCGGCGTTGGTAACGCTCGTTATGGTGAATACACCGCTGCAACCTTTACCGTAGCTATTGCATAATAGCTAGTGTAGTAACACAACAAACAAACGAGAAGAAGTCCTTCGGGACTTCTTTTTGTTTGCTCTTTTGATAGGAGCGCATAGTAGGTGTGGGTGCGGCGCCGTATTAAGCCCGTAGATTAAAAGTTTCTCATATTGCGTACGCACGCTTACGAGCATGCGTATGGCGCGTTTATAGCCGTTTTAAGCGCGTGTAATATACAAAATAAGGAAAGAGTAGGGGGAACGTGTTTTTGAGCGTTTATTGGCGTTAAAACAAGCCCCTAATTCTTCAAGCCACAAATATTTACTTATAGTCGAATAGAGCGAGATAGGAACTCGCTTTTTTTGTTTGCGTAAGCGTAGGCGAACGCATAGTAATTGTTCTCGCAAGAGAACGTGGTAGCGCACGCTTAAAGCGGGTGTGGAAGAAAGGGATAAAAACGTCAAGTTTTTGTCCGTCTTTACCTACCCTACCCTAACCTTATCTAACCTAACCTTACCTTACCTAACCTATGACAAAAAATGCTTGACAAAAAGTTGTCAAAATGCTGACAAAATCTTGTCAAAATCTTGTCAAAAAGTTGTCATTTTTGCATTATTTTGGGAGTGTAAATATTGCATAATATTGAGAAAAAGGTAACCCAAACGACCTAAAAAGTAACCCAAACGCAAGAAATTGAAGAAATGGAAAAAGTGGCGCGCGAGTACGAAATTAAGAACGCAAACAATAAGATTACAAATCAAGTTTTTTTTCACTCGCACGCTCGATGGAAGAACGCTAACGCGAGTGCGGAGTGCGGAACGCGGAACGCGGAACGGGTTCACTCCGCTACGCTCCGCTCACAAGGAAGAACGCTATGCGAATTCAGAATTCAGAATTATGTTCGCTAACGCGACCGCAATAAAGTTCCCGATGGGAACGCATTAAAGTACTTCGCCTTGCTCGTACGCGAAATGTACTCGTTATACTCGTACGCGAAATGTTTCCTTTGGAAACACGGCTTCACTACGCTTACGCTCCGCTCACAAGGAAGGAAGTGAAATCGGCTCCGCAATTTTTATTTGCGCGCGCTCTCGCGGGTAAAATAATGGTAAATTTAGCCGAGTGAACTTGACTTTACGCCTTTTATAATATATTATATACATACGCGTATATAAGAAGTGGGATAACTCTCGCTTCTTTTCGCTATTTATTTTTTACGCGTGCGTATATAGACGCACACACACTCGGTAATAAACGCGCTTAGTCGCAGTTAGGAGATATAAATGCACCGTCATCTCAAACCACTCATTCTCATTATTGCAGTAGTGCTACTCATAGGGGTACTCTTTGCTTGTACTCCCGTTGAGCCGGAGCCCTACAACCCCTATCCCATAGTGGACGGCACTCAAAACGACAACTATAAGGACTTTACGACTAAAGAGCAAGCAATCGACACCGCTGTCGGTTCCTTGGAAAATCTCCTTAGCCACCTTGATAGCGACGTCGTTACCGACACCGGTTACTATCTTGGCGCAGATATGCTCATCAATACCGAAGACGGCTCTGCGTTTAGGCTTAGGTTGGAAGCCAACCTTTATACCTATCCCCACGAGATAAAGGACGAAGAAGGCAACACTATCTTTGGCGACGATGGTCTACCGCTAGTTGACCCCGTTGCTCTTGCAAAGCACAACGATATCATAAGATACAGCGATATAGTTCTCGAATGGTTTGACGGCGCAGCAAACGAGATGCTAATCGGTTTCTATTTTGACGGCATTAATCCTAACTCCGTTGACGACGGCAACGACCTTTACCTTAACTTGCAAGGCAGTAAGCGCATTTTTAAAGACTTCGGCGACTCCGTTATGTACCAACAAATGATTCGCCTTATCACTCAATTTAACCTAGAAACCGTTATCGGCTCCGCTACCGACGGCACTTCCAGTACGAGCATGAAGAGTTTGCGTGACGCTCTTGACCTTGCTATCACCAACAACTATAAGCAAACCCTAAACGGCGAAGATACCACCATTTTCTTCAACGACGTTGCGCTAACCGTTCTAGCGGATACCGTAACCGATTTTATGCAAGGCATATTCGCTCCGTTCGAAGACAAACTAGACCCCTTGACTAACAAATACTTAGGTTTCCTATTTAGTACCCTGGGCGTAGCGGAATTCCGTTCTATCGACTCGGATATGGAATTCATATCTACTCCTAACGAAAACCTAGGCAAAGACATACTCCGTCAACTCGTTCTTGACGCGCGTGGTGAATCTGCTGTTCCGAAGTACAACGAGCAAACGGGTCTAACTACCATACAAACTATTCCTTACCAAGCCCACATTTCCGCAGAGTACGACGTTCGTACTTCGCCCAATATCGTTTTTGATAAGTCGGGCTACACTTTGTACGATTATGGTAACTACGAGTACACGGGCGATATGTATATCCCGATGCTCGACCTAGAACTAGACGTTCTACTCCGCACGGATATGAACGAAGTCGACAACTCCATAAACAAAATCTTTATGAACTGCCGTGATATTGCTACCGACGACTTGGTTATCGGTATGTATTACACTGCTCCGCAAGAAAAAGATAAACTCACCAAACTCAACCCCGAAACCGGCGTCTATGAGTCTTTACCGCTAGACGAACCCTTGACTTTCCTAGATATTCAAGGCTTACAAGACCTATACGGCGGTATAGCGTTTGAAGACATAGGCTTGCCTAAGGCATATAAGGGTGGCTTTGACCTTGCCGAAACTTTGTCTTGGCTCTTTGATTTTATCGACCAATATATCGTTATTGCGGTAGATAACATACTTTACGGCAACCGCTCTCAAGAAGAAGACAGCAAGTATGAAGAGTTAACAAGCACCATTATGAACAACATTACTTCGACTATGAAGGATGAAGACGACCCAAGCAGTCGCGCTACTATCAAGATAAAAGTCGATATAGAAATGATTCGTAAGATACTCTCCATTACTTCCGAAACGGGTGTAGAATACACTACCGAGCAAATGATTTTGCTCATAAACGAGCAGTTTAACATAGACCTAGAGAGCATTGCGGCAATACTCGGCGTGTCGCTGGAAGAACTAATAGACACAACGTACTTTGATATCACCTACGACGTAGACGAATATAGCATTAGACTAGAAGTCTTTAGCTATGCGGAAATGAGTCAAGAAGACTACGAAAAGTACGGCGCAAACCTAATTATGCGTATGGACCTTTACCCCAACCACGTCGGTGAATGGGTAAGAATCGTATTCCCGTCCTTCCACGACTTTAACGAACTGCAAGACGTTATGACCTACTCCGGCTCGCTCAACGGACAATTCTTGTTTGCGGCGGCGGAAGAAGTAGACCTTTCCGCTATGCTCGGCTCGTTTATGGGAGATATGAGCGGACTTAATACGCCGTTTATCTTGCCTGCGTCCGCAAAGATACACTTTAGGCTGGATTACGACCAATATATTCGTGAGCAAATTCTACCTAACGGCAGATGGACACGCTCCACAAGAAGCGCGTTCAAGTTGGAATTCTATTATATACTCGGCGGAGAAAGCGAAGAAGTAAGCATTATTACCATACTCGCTAACGACGTAAGTTTTAACACCGCCGACCCCGTAGAAGAACTCGGCTACGTATGGCTAAATTACCACTGCGTAGAAGGTATGCCACAATTCAAGGTTCGTGAAGATATCTTCA
>JAZRAN010000009.1:0-1936 GCA_045634605.1 Candidatus Stercoripulliclostridium sp.
TGCTACAATTTGGACGAGCTTGGCATCGATAAGGTAGACGGCATACTACTGGATTTAGGTGTCTCATCTCCACAAATCGATGACCCAAACCGTGGCTTTTCCTACTCTAAGCCGGCACCATTGGATATGCGTATGGACACCGAGCAAGAGCTTGATGCAAAGGCTGTAATAAACGGATACTCGGAAGAAGAACTTGCAAGAATTTTCTTTGAGTATGGCGAAGACAAACTTTCCCGTAAGATTGCTAGAGCAATAGTAAGAGAAAGGGAAAAAGAAGAAATAACTACCACCGACCGACTTGCCGACATAATAGAAAGATGCTATCCCGCAGGTTACCGCTTCAAACACGGACATCCTGCCAAGAGAGTTTTCCAAGCGGTAAGGATAGAAGTCAACGGCGAGTTAGAAGGACTTTACGACTTCATATATAACGTAGCGTTAAGGTTAAAGGTAGGGGGAAGAATGGCGGTAATAACCTTCCACTCCCTAGAAGACAGAATAGTAAAAAACGCATTTGTAGAATTGGAAAAGGACTGCATTTGCGACAAACGACTTCCCGTTTGCGTATGTAACAAAAGGCAAGAAGTAAAAATCTTAACCAAAAAGCCGATAGTAGCAAGCGAGAGTGAACTAAAAGAAAACAAAAGAGCGGAAAGCGCAAAATTAAGAATAATAGAAAGAGTATAAGGAGATAGGTTATGGTTACTTTAAGAAGAGACGTAGCAGTACAAAACAACAACAGAGTTTTTGACCGCGCCGAAAATCTTACTAACTATGATATGTTTATGAGAGAAAAACGTATGAGTGAAGTAAATCGCTCTTCTTCCGCTTGCGCTCAAGCAATATCAAGAAGCTCTTTTGACCTAAGCGATTATACCTACTTTAGCGCTCCGCAAGTAACCGTTGTAGAACCCAAAATCGAAGTTAACGACACTTATGATGATTATATGAGAAGTCAACTTCACCGTGCCAGCGGGGAAGAAAGAATTCTTTCCGAAGACGAATATTACCAAGCAAGATACGCAGAATCCGTTGGTCAAGAAAGCGTAAAGGCTACCAAGGTAAGCAAAAAGGCAAAGAGAAATCTTTCCAAATTCGGCAAGATTTTCATAGGCGCATACGTCATTTTAACCGTTGCGGTTGCATCTACTATATTAGCCGTAAATCTCGGTAAAGGCGAAAGCGTAAAGACCAAGGCAAATGCCGGCGCAAACGACGGCATAAGCGCTCTTGCTATGGAAATAGAAGGAGAAGAAGGAAACTGGTTTGACGATATCTGCGACGCAGTATCCAACAAATAATGCTTTCGCTCCAAGGAATATAAGGAGCAAACATAAACAAAATATCTAATTATCGACAAAAGAAGAGATTATCAGCGCTTGCTTTGCTGGTAATCTTTTTATTTGTAGCGGTATTTTTTCAACTTACGTCCGTAACGATAGTAAGAAGTGGAAAACTGCAAGCAAAAGCCCTGGAACAATGGTACAGAGATTTGCCCATAACTGCCGAGCGTGGGGAAATTTTGGACGTTAACGGCGTGGTAATTGCCGACTCCGTTACCACCTATACCATTTACGTTAGGCCGATTGACTGCTCTAACAAAATGGAAACGGCAAAGATACTTGCCGAATACTTGGAATTAAAATACGAAAGGGTACTGGAAAAACTTAACTCTCGCAGTTCGGAAGTCGTAGTCAAAAAGGGCGTGGATAAATCTACCGTCCTAAAAATCGTCGGTAGCGTGGCTAGCGGTGTGTACGTTTCGCAAGCCATAAAGCGAGTATATCCTTACGGCGACTTTCTAACGCAAGTTATGGGTTTTACAAACGTTGATGCAAGCGGTCAAACGGGACTGGAAAAATACTACGATTCCTATCTAACGGGCGTCGACGGCTACGCTTATACCCCAAGCGACCTTGTTGGAAGAAAACTAAAA
>JAZRAN010000010.1:0-4040 GCA_045634605.1 Candidatus Stercoripulliclostridium sp.
GACGTAGGTAACCGCAATCCCAGATTTAAGAAAAAATCATTTATAGTTGACTCCGTTTGCCCCCGTTTTACGTCCGGCGATGGTAAGGGTATGATTAACGAATCCGTTCGTGGCGACGACCTTTATATTATTTGTGACGTAGGCAATTATACTTGCACCTATACTTTGTTCGGTCAAGAAAATCATATGTCTCCCGACGACCACTATGCAGACCTTAAGCGTATTATTGCAGCAGCAGGTGGTAAAGCAGAAAGAATTACCGTCGTTATGCCTATGCTTTATGGTGGCAGACAACATCGTCGTAACGGAAGAGAATCTCTTGACGGCGCTCAAATGCTACAAGAACTATATGAAATGGGCGTAAAAGACGTCATTACCTTTGACGCTCACGACCCCAGAATTCAAAATGCAGTTCCGCTAATGGGCTTTGATAACTTCCTTCCCACTTATCAAATTATGAAGGCTCTTCTTGCAAGTTTCCCTAACATTAATCTTGATAAAGACCACTTTATGATAGTTTCTCCCGACGAAGGTGCAATGAATCGTAACGTTTATTACGCATCCGTTCTTGGCGTAGATTTGGGTATGTTCTATAAGCGCCGTGATTATACTAAGGTTATAAACGGCAAAAACCCCATAGTTGCTCACGAGTATATCGGTACCGACGTTAAGGGCAAGGACATTCTTGTTGCAGACGATATTATTGCAACCGGCGACTCCGTACTACGTCTTTGCAAAGAACTAAAAGAAAAGGGTTGTGGTAAAATCTTCCTAACCGCAACTTACGGTCTATTTACCGAAGGCTTTGCTAAGTTTGACAAGGCGTATGAAGACGGCTTATTTACCGCAGTTCTTTCTACTAACCTTACCTTTAACCGTCCCGAACTTCTTGCTAGACCTTGGTACGTAGGCGCAGACCTTTCTAAGTTTATAGCATACATCATTTCTAGCTGTAACCAAAACAAGTCCGTAACTCCTTTGATGAGTAGCGCAGACAGAATACACGAACTACTTGGAAAATAGGGTATCAAAAATTACCTAAAACCATATACAATATATAAGATGAACGGCAAACTAAAAATTACTACCGAAAAAGGTGAAATTTACTTCTATACGACGTGTGAATATGCGTATACTAAAAATGATACTGCGCAAATAAAATTCGTATATGAAAGTGATTTTCGTAAATATTATATGGTAGTTGCCGTAAATCGCGACAAACTTGCGCTCAACATAACGTCTACCGATGATAACGGAGCGCTGGAAAATTCTTTTAACGTCATGACTCTTATGGATGGTGCGTCTTCAAGACACACCACCGTAGAGTTTGAGTATTTCAAATTCGTATTTACGCCGGAAAGCGCTTTCGTAAATTACGGCAAAGATTTTGCGGAAATTATGCTAAATTGTTCTTACTCTACTCTTACGCAAAATCCACGCGCTACGGCTATGAATATTTCCGTTAAAATTCCTAACGAATAAGGAGTATATATGAAAATTGAATGGCTAGGACATAGTTCTTTTAAGCTAACCGAGAGTACTGGTAAGACTATCGTAACCGACCCGTATGAAGAAGACCGCGTAGGAGTAAAGTTTCCTTCCGTTACGGCAGAAGTAGTTACCGTTAGTCACGACCACTTTGACCACAACTGCGTAAAGGCTGTAAACGGCGTAACCACCGTAATAGATAGCGCAGGTTTCCACGACCTAGACGGCGTAGAAATTTATGGGTTCAAGAGCTATCACGATGAGAAAAAGGGCGCTTTACGTGGAAAAAATATCGTTTTCCGTTATAGAATGGACGGCGTAGAAATTTGTCACTTAGGCGACATCGGCGAGCCCCTTAGCCCTATGCTTGCAGAACTCATAGGTTCAATAAACGTTTTACTTATCCCTGTTGGCGGTAAGTATACGATTGATGCGGAACAAGCTAAGGAATACGTAGATTTGCTAATGCCCGACGTTGTAATTCCTATGCATTATATGTGCGACGGATACGTTACCCAATTTGATGACCTAGACGACTTTTTGGATTTGTTTGAAAAAAAGGACATCGAATACGTAGAAGGTACGGAAATAGAATTTGATAGAACCGATTTTGATGGGGAAAGAACAAGAGTTATAATTCCCAATAAAGTACAATAATTTTTATTTTGTAAATAATTTGCCCCTGCATTTTGCAGGGGCGGATAAATATATTTTTTTTAGGAGAATTTTTTATGAAAATTGAGTACACCGCAAAACAGTTGGATGATTTTTCCATTTTTGCACTCCGCGATTTGGCGAGAGACTGCGGTCACAAAAGCCCTACAAACAAGAAAAAGGGCGAGTTGATTGAGTTTATTCTAGGATTAAAAGGCGAAGAAATTGTAAAAGTAGCCGAGCCCGAAACCAAAAAACGTCGTGGCCGTCCACCTAAGAAGACCGTTACGCAAGTGGAAGCAGTAGGAGAAATCAATCAAGAAGAAACAAAAGAAGGTAAAAAAGAAGAAAAGAAAACAGAAGAAAAGAAAATAGAAAACAAAGGGAAACCGGAAAATAAGCAAACCAACGGTAGATTTAATTTAGTTAACCAACAAAATAAAAAGGAAGAAACCGGAGAAAATAAGGAAAAAACCCCGGAAACTCCCGAAGTTTTGGAAGTTCGCGAAGGCGTTTTGGAAGTTTGCCCCGATGGATATGGTTTCTTGCGCGCAAACAATTATGAACAAGGCGAAGGAGATGCGTATATTGCTGCGCCCAAAATTCGCAAGAGCGGTCTAAGAAAGGGCGACTACGTAAAAGCATACGTAAAGAAGATTGCCGAAAATAGACCTATGAGCGTTCAAGAAATTATAAGCATCAACGGAGATGACCCCGAAAAAGCTATAAATAGACCCGTTTTTGAAAGTTTGATTCCCGTTTATCCCGATGAAAAATATAAACTGGAACTTGCAACAAGTAAAAAAGACTTTGCAATCAGAGCGATAGACCTTGTAGCCCCCATAGGAAAAGGACAACGCGCTATGATAGTAAGTCCGCCTAAAGCAGGTAAAACGACGCTACTAAAAAAGATAGCAAACTCCATTTCCCTAAACTATCCTAATTCTCATCTAATGGTACTATTGGTCGATGAACGCCCCGAAGAAGTTACGGATATGAAACGCTCCATAAAGGGAGAAGTAATATTCAGTACCTTTGATGAAATGCCCGAGCATCATACCAAGGCAAGCGAAATGGTATTAGAAAGAGCAAAGCGCCTAGTTGAGCTTGGTAAGGACGTCGTTATCCTAATGGACTCTCTAACAAGACTAGCTAGAGCATACAACTTGGTTATTACTCCTACCGGTAAGACGTTGTCCGGTGGTATCGACCCCGGCTCGCTATATCTTCCCAAGAAGTTCTTTGGCGCAGCTCGTAACATAGAAAACGGCGGTTCACTTACCATTATAGCAACGGCTTTGGTTGATACCGGCTCTCGTATGGATGACGTTATCTATGAAGAGTTTAAGGGTACCGGCAATATGGAAATTCACCTTGACAGAAAGCTTTCCGAAAAGCGTATATTCCCCGCTATCGACCTTGCGAAGAGCGGAACGAGAAGGGAAGAAATGCTCCTTACCGAGCAAGAGCTCCTTGGTATTTTTGCAGTACGTAAAATGCTTAGCGTTGGCGACGTACAAGAGTCCACGGAAAAACTCATTTCTATGATGATGGGAACGGACAACAACAAGGATTTCATCCAAATGCTCACCTTACAAATGAAAGAGTTACAAAAGAAGGGATATAACTTCGTTTAAGGCATAAAGACGCCTTAAAGTGAAGAAAAGGAAACCTAAAACTCATAAGACCGCTTTATTGCGGTCTTTATTTTGGCTTGTAGCGCAAAAAAAAGAAGGAACTCAAACGAGTTCCTTCTTGGTTTTTAGGTTAACTAATTAAAAAGCTTTGCCGGAGCAACCGAGAACGTTTTGAATCTTGTGTTTTACGATTTCTTTTACGCGTTCTCTAGCAGGTCCCAAGTATTGACGGGGGTCAAAGTGAGAGGGATTTTCGTTGAA
>JAZRAN010000011.1:0-8191 GCA_045634605.1 Candidatus Stercoripulliclostridium sp.
CTTATTTATGGGCACATTATATAATAAAATACGCGCGTATGTCAACGCATGTATGCACATAATTTAACATAAAAAAAGGCGCGTGCATATACACGCGCGGATTATTTTACTAAAATTATACCGAACTTATGCCGAGAGAAACCAGTTTTCTAGGATTTCACGTAGTCCGTCAAGGTAAGATTTGTTGGCGATTTCTTCCATTGTAACAAGAGACGTTTCTTTAATTAGCGAGCCGTTTTCGGTATTTATTACCCTAACCACCCCTACTTTTTCACCTTGTTTTATGGGTGCTTTTAGGTTTTCATCAATTGCAAATTTAATTTCATAGTTAGGAGTTGTTCCTTTTTTGCTCAATAAATTTACGTCTTCCGTTACCGTTAAATTAAAAGAATTGGTTTTAGCGCCTTTAATGGTTAAATTTGACTCTATGGGCTTACCCTTTTCTAAAATTTTGGTAGTTTTATAGTTTGCAAACGCAAAGTCGAACAAATCGGATATTTCTTTGTTGCGTTCTTTGCTTGATTCAGCGCCTAAAACGGTAGCTATAAATCTTGTATCGTTCCTTTTTGCCGTTGCTGAAAGGCAAAACATAGCCTCGGAAGTAAATCCCGTCTTACCTGCATCGCAACCTTGATAAAACCTTACTAACTTATTGGTATTGGTTAGTTCTGTAACTCTACCGTCGGGATGTGTGAAATTTTCCAGATAAATCTTGGAAAAATCGTAATATTTTTGATGTTTTAGTAAGTTTTTCATCATTTTCGATACGTCTTTTGCAGTGCTGTATTGATTGTCTTCCGGAAGTCCCGTTACGTTAACAAACCTTGTATTTTGCATACCGTAATCAACCGCTCGCTCGTTCATAAGGTCGATAAAATCTTCCACGGAGCCACAAATTCTTTCTGCAAGAGCAACGCACGCATCGTTTGCCGATACCACCGTTACGCCTTTGATGAGATCGTAAACGCTATATTCAAGACCGCTTTCTAGGAACATTTGCGAGCCACCCATACCGGCGGAGCGTTCGCTTACGACGACCTTTTCATCAAGAGAAAGTCTGCCCGACTCAATTTCGTCAAAAACGATATTTAGAGTCATAATTTTTACCATACTTGCTATGGGATATTTAGCGTCGGCATTTCTTTCAAACAATACCGCTCCGGTGTCGTAATCTACTAGATATGCCGAGCGGGAAGAATAGTTATTCAAGCGTTTTACACTATTTGATTTTGCGCCATTTTCCGCCTTTGCAAGGGCTGTTGTAAACGATAAAGTTCCAAGCAAAAACGACAGGCAAATAAGCAAAATTATTAATGATTTCTTTTTCATTTTTCACCTCTTCCCTAGTATGCCGAGAGTGGTTGTTTTTATGCAAAATCAAAAGAAATCAAACAAAAATTATCAAAATTATATAGAAGAGTAACCAATATAAAACGATACCTAAAGAAGTCAAAATCCATATTGGAGTTATTCTTTTTCTTATTGCTTTTTGGTGGCAAGCGACGTTGATAATACACTTTTTGTTGCAGTCGTAATTTAATAAATCGTGCACTTCTTTGAGCGCGCAAACGTAACCGATAAACCCTATGAATAAGGTTGGTAAAAGGTAGCATACGCAGTATATGAGTCCCGTCAAAACGTTGCAACTAACACCGCTAAAGGCTCTGGAAAATAATAGATAAGACGTAAGTAAAATGCCACCGTAACCCACTATCAAAAAAGAGATAAAATGTATCGACGTCAAAAACCATAATGCGTAAAGAGCGACTATCCAAAGTATCAATCTTATGATTTGTGGCACGGGCGAAGAGTTGCCGGAAAATATTACGAATACGAAATTATTCGTATCCGTTACGCCTGAGTAGTCTTTACCAAGCGCTAATAAAAAGCCTATTCCAAATGCGATTAAACAAACGTAAAGATGGATTTTGTTGGCAAAAAGGCATCTTTTTATGCTAAAAATATTTTCTTTTATGTAAAAACCAAGCTTTTTGAACATACTATACTATACTCAAAACAACTTGGTTTTATGCTCTACAAGAGCCAATCTATATATACCCCGTAACCGATTTGCGCGTCGCTTAAGAAAACGTGCGTGACGGCGCCGACGAGTTTTCCGTCTTGCACTATTGGTGACCCGCTCATTCCTTGAACGATTCCACCGCATTTTTCTTGCAGTCGCTTATCTGTTACGCGGATTACTAATCCTTTTATTTCGGGTGATTTTTGGTCGTATGCTTTAATGATTTCTATTTGATATTTTTCAATTTTATTGTCATCTAGCGTTGAATATATGAAGGCTTTTCCCGGCCTTACGTCACTTTTTGAGCCTATTTTGACTTTTTCACAATCTTTATAGAAAGATTTATCTTCGAGTTTACCATAAACGCCAAAGGCGTTATTTTTGTTGACTATGCCTATCGTTTGTTTTGTTTTATCAAAGGTGCCCTTTAGGGCTCCGGCTTCGTTTTCCTTACCTTTATATACGCCTAAAATTGTTGCGGGATACACGTTTCCTATTTGATATTTATCGCAATTGTCAAGCGTAGGGTCGCAGATTTTGTGTCCTAATGAACAGAAATTACCATTATTATCGACGTAAGTTAACGTACCTATGCCGGAAATATCGTTTTTTACTATAAGGCCGAGTTTATTTTTATTGCTCAATGGGTCGTAGACTGCGTTTAAGGTTAATTCAACTTCGTCGTTGTTTCTTAAAATGGTTATGCGAAGGCAACAGTTTTTGTCTATTTCGGCTTGCAAGTCCTTGGGGGAAAGCGTTTTATTTCCGTTGGCGCGTAAAATTAGGTCCCCTATGGCTATTCCCGCATCTTTGGCGGGGTACAACGTGCCTTTTTCCGTAATAATGGGCTTGTAGTCTTGCACTATTAGACCGTTTGCTTTAACGTGGAGTCCAACGGGCGCTCCGCCCAAGTAAACTTCATTTTCGCTCGCTTGCGCTACTTGGTAGTTTAGTGGCAAAACTATTCCCATAATACACGATATGGCGAGTAAAATTATTGCGCTGATAATTTGTAAAGTTTTAATTGTTTTTAGGCTATTCATTAAAACACCTCCCGATTATTTTGTGTTTTCGGAAGGTGTTTATACCAAATTATTATTCTAAATTATGTCAATTATTATAATACTTGATTTGTAAAAAGTTTGTTTTTAGGCATTTTTATAGGTTTTAGCCCAATTTTTTAATTCTATGGCATTTTGCATGCCCACTACGCTGTCGGCGTCGCTACCCGCAAGTCGCATGATTTCTTTTACGGCTCCTACTTCATCAAGAAGATTTACTTCGGTAATGGTTTGACCATCTTTTTCGTACTTGGTAATAAGGTAATGATTATCCGCCATGGATGCGAGTTGGGGAAGATGTGTTACTGCTAAAACTTGTCTGTTGCCTGAAACGTCATTTAATTTTTGCGCTACTACTTTAGCAATTACGCCACTGATTCCCGTATCTATTTCATCAAAAACCAAGGTATCAATTCCTTCCAGCTCTGCGGTAATATTTTTAAGCCCCAGCATAAATCTACTCATTTCACCGCCGGACGCAATTTTAGACAAAGGCTTTAAAGGTTCGCCAAGGTTGGGAGAAATTAGGAATCTAACAACGTCTGCGCCCCTATCGTTTGCTTGCGCTAAAATATCATCATCGTTTTCGGGCAGAGTAATCTCCGCTTCAAAAGAAGTATTTTTCATACCTAATTCTTTCAAATTTTTGACGATAGCTTTATTGAAATTTTGAGCAACGTTCAATCTTTCTTCGTGCAAGCGTTTAGCATAACTTATCGTTTTGGATGCTTCAAACTTCAAAATTTCTTCTAGCTCCGCAATTTTGGATTCGGCATTTTTAAGTTTATCAAGCTCTTTGTAGCATTTCTCCAAAAATTCGGGAAGGTCTTCTATTGGACCATAGCGTTTTTTAATTTTTCTTATTTCCGCAATACGTTCTTCTATCTTTTCCAGCTCTCTTGGGTCATAGGCTAAATCGTCGATTTCCGCGCTTAATTCATCGGCAACGTCGCGTAGTTCAATTTTTACGCTATCTAGTCTTTCACTAAGTCCTTCAAACTTATTATCAAAGCGTAAAACGGCGTTAATTTCCCTAATTGCCATTTGGCAAAGATTTATTGCGCCAAAGCCGTCTTCGCCGTCCAAAGCGCAAAAAGACGCCGACAAAGCGCCTGCAATGCGTTCTGAGTTTTGGAACTTTGTTCTACGTTGTATTAACTCTTCTTCTTCGTTTATTTGTGGATTTACACGTTCGATTTCTGCAATTTGATACTCTAAACTATCAATTTTTCTCGCTCTTGCCGATTCATCTTCGTAAGCGAGAAGTTCGCTTTTGGTATCAAGATATTTTTTTAGGTGCTCGTTGTATTCTTCTATGAGCGTAGCAATTTTTTTACCATATTTATCTAGAATTAGTATATGGTTTGCTTCGTTAAGGAGCGCTTGATTTTCGTGTTGAGAGTGGATGTCAACCAAATGAGCGACAAGCCTTCTAAGTTGGGAAAGGGTGACGCTTCTTCCGTTAACCCTACAATCGCTTCTTCCGTTTTCCGTCATTGCGCGCCTAACGATTAGGCTTTCTTCGCGCTCAATTCCATATTCATTTAGTATTTTAATGACGTTTTCGTTATTATTATCGTCAAAAATGGCTTCCACTACGGCGCTTTGTTGTCCGTGCCTAATCAAAGACTTGTCCGCTCTATCGCCTAGGACAAAATTAAGCGAGTCTATAATTATAGACTTACCTGCGCCTGTTTCACCGCTCAAAACGTTAAGACCCTTACCGAATTTTAAAGTATGCTCACGAATAAGGGCGATATTTTTAATGTATAATGAAGAAATCATACTAATTTAGGAAATCTTTTAGTTGTTTTACTATTCTTACGACTTCATCTTTGGTTTTAACTATGATAAAGATGGTATCGTCGCCCGCAATTGTACCCATAATTTCCGGGTTATCAAGATGGTCTATTAGCGTTGCGGCGCTATTTGCAGAGCCCCCCAGTGTCTTTATGACAATAAAATTTTCGGTATAGTCAATAGAAAGTACGGATTGATGGAACAAATTTCTAAGTCTTTTTAGTCTTGGGTCAATGGGTTTGGTGTATCTTGACTTTTGACCGATGGAAGAAGTTTTAATTAGCCCCAACTCTTGTATATCGCGAGAAACCGTTGCTTGCGTAACTTTAAAGCCTTCGGCAAGGAGAATATCGGTTAACTCTTGTTGTGTTTCTACGTCGCGCTCTTCTATTAAGCGTAAAATTCTGTTTTGTCTATCTTGTCTACTCATATTAAATCTCTATCGAACTCCAATAACGCATTTTTTCTAATAGTTTTTCATAAAAATTGAAGGTTTTACGGCGTATAAAAGAAACGCATAAATCCGAATCGGAAACTTTTATCGTGGTGCCGTTGCTTATGGTTTTAACGTGCTCGCCATCAATATTTATGTTTGCGCCGGGTATTGCATCTAGTAAAGTTACGCCAACGGTACTGCTACTTGCAACGATTAGCGGACGTGAATGCAAACTGTGAGCGCATATAGGCGAAATTATAAAGCAAGAAACGTCGGGCGCAACGATTGGACCGCCGGCGGACAAACTATACGCAGTAGAGCCGGTGGGCGTTGCTACGATAATGCCGTCGGAAGTATATTTGTCGACCATAGTGCCGTTTATGGTAATTTCCGCTTTAATAATTCTGGAGCAAAGAGATTGAGCGACTACGACTTCGTTTAGCGCGTAGTAATCATTGTCGTCATTTTGTACGTTTACCTTTAGGAATTTGCGCTTATCGAGCATAAAGTTGCCGTTAAATAGGTCGTTGAAGTCTTGTTCCAAATCTTCCTTATTGACTTCGCTCAAAAAGCCTTTATGTCCCATATTTACGGCAAAAATTGGCGTATTGAAGGTCGCGCATTCTTTTGCAATACCTAAAATCGTGCCATCACCGCCCAAAACGATAACTACGTCGCTTAGACGCGCCAAGTCATAGTTACCATAAGAAACTTCGTGGTTGTAGCCAAAATCTACGTCTTTAAGGTCGTTAGAAATATTGATGATAACCTTCCTTTCCTTTAGGATGTTATAAACGGCCTTGGTATAGACTGCGTTTAGGTCTCTTGTTAAGTTAGAATATAGTCCTATTTTCATAAGACTATGATACAACAAATATAAATTTTATACAAGAGTTTTTAAAAAATTATGCAATTTATATATTATAAATTGAAAATTTGTAAATTATTTATGCAATAAAACCAAATATTCTTGGTTTTTGTTCTCAAAAGGATGCGGAGCTTCTATTACGGGCGCAAATTTAAGTCCCAATTCAAGCGCAAATTTAGTAACCTTCTTAATTGCAAACTCTATTGCCTTCGGGTTTTTAACTATACCGGTTTTAGTAAGAAGGGCAGGTCCTACTTCAAATTGCGGTTTAATCAAAGCGATTATGGCGGAATTATCGTCTAAAAATTGGGTTAACGCCGGCAAAACCATAGTTAGAGAGATAAAAGATACGTCTATGGTTATTAAATCGGCTTTGACTCCTATATCTTCAAAAGAAAGGTATCTTGCGTTTAGTTTATCTTTTACAACAACCCTATCGTCTTCTACCATTTCATTGGGTAGAGCGCAGTCGCCTATATCGACCGCGTAAACTTTTTTTGCGCCACTGCGTAAAAGCACGTCCGTAAATCCGCCGTTTGAAGCGCCTATATCGATGCAAACCTTATCTTTTACGTCCACTTTATAATGATTTATAGCTTTTTGAAGTTTTAGACCGCCAAGGGACGCAAAATCATCCTTATCGTCAACGAGTATTACTTCATAGCCCGTAACGTCGTGAGATGGCTTTGCAATAATTAGGCCGTCAACGGTTACCTTACCTAGCTTGATAAGGTTTTGCGCATGCGTCCTAGATTTTGCTTGTCCGGATAAGGATAAAAAGGTGTCGATTCTCATTATTTTTCTTTTTTACTAAAAATGGAAATTACGCGCGCAACGAGAAGTAAGATTTCTTTGCTGTTTTTCATAGCAACAGTCTTAAAGAAAGACTTACCGCCTACGGTAATTGCACCTACTAGAGAAGAAATTACGATACTCATCCAATAATTTAGGGTACTGTTATCGACTATGAGTTTTGCGACGATTGCTACCGTACAAGCGCCACTTATGATACCGCAAATATCACCTATAACGTCGCAACAAATGTTAGAAACCTTTTCTGCGTTTTTAACCAACCCTATCGCTTTTTTGCTACCGGGAACTTTTTTAGAAGCCATTGCAAGAAGTGGCGCAAGGTCGCATGACGTTGCCGCAATGCCGATTGCGTCGCAAATAATACTTATTGCAATAAGTAGGAAAAGAAGAAGAATCGTAATGCTAACGTGAGCGTAAGAAGACGTTAATTCGGAAATAAAAGAGAAAAACAGACCTAAAATCAACGTTACGATAGTAATTTTTATGGTCCAAAGAGTAGCGCCCGAAAGTTTCTTTTTTTGTTCGGGTTTCTTTTCTTTTTCTTTTTTTGTCTTACAAGTTTCTTCTTTTACTTCGCTATCGTGGAGCTCGGAAGAATTGGAATGAATTTCGTCGTGTTTCATAATCATAAAAATAAAGCTTAAAATGGTGGCAATAAGCTAAGTAAACCTTGCGCCATCAGGTTCGGTAGGATTTCCCTACGGGTTACCTATCGTCGCCGGCTAGGCAGTTTCCTTTTAAACCCCGTAGCGTAAGATTACTCATTACGCAACCGAATCGCCACTTAGTGCACACTATAATCCTTAGCCTAAAACAGTCTAGAAAATTTCTTTTACAGATTTGATACAGCCTATCCTCTTTTGCAGGTACGGTTTCATAGGCAAAGAATAATTAAGTTCGCGTACCTAATTACTCCGGCTCCCTAATTCTCGCGCATCCACTCAAGGCAAGCTACACTGCACACAGTTATTTATTACCGCATTGCAGGTTTAACCCTATTCAGTAAAGGATTGCCGAAGGCGTTACCTTCACCGATATAGGTCTCCATGGTGACAGGGTCGGCTCCGATATGCCGTTATCAGACGCCCTGAAACCTTAACTCCCAGCATCCACCCAAGTTTGGGCAACTCAAGCAAACACAAGAAACTTCATCGATATGCTCTTTGACGGTATTTTAACCCCGCCCTCAA
>JAZRAN010000012.1:0-12610 GCA_045634605.1 Candidatus Stercoripulliclostridium sp.
ATACTGTTACTTTTGATGGCTGGAACGAGTAAAAACACGCTATTTTAGCGAAAACCATAGGAAACCAAAAACTCTCTCGGTCATGTACGCCAAGTACACTCCCGTCGAGAGTTTTTTCTTTTTCCGTCGGTTTTCATCTAAACTAGCGTGTTTTTAAGAATTCTAACATTAACTTAACATCAACTCTTTCCTTGTGAGCGAAGAGTAACGGAGCGAAGCCGTTCCGCGTTCCGCGTTCCGCGCTCCGCACTTAATAAAACACGCTAGTTTAGATGAAGAGCGACGCAAAATTAAAAACTCTCACGACGGGACTTTACTAAAACGTAAACGACCGAGTGAGAGTTTCATTTTGCTATGCTATTCGCTAAAATAGCGTGTTTTAGTTTTTGTTGGCGTGCACGGGCGCCGCTATCCTACCACCACGGCTAATAAATCTTAGCGGACTTACGGTAGGAATTGCCATAACGGGAGCTCTGCCAAGAAGTCCGCCGAATTCAACTTCATCACCGGCCTTTTTACCGTAGGCGGGGATGACTCTTACGGCAGTAGTCTTGTTGTTAACTACGCCTATGCTTGCTTCGTCGGCAATTAGGGCGGAGATGACTTCCGCGGTCGTATCTCCGGGGATAGCAATCATATCTAGACCAACGCTACATACGGCGGTCATTGCTTCTAGTTTTTGGAGTGATAGGCTACCGCTTCTTACTGCGTTAATCATACCTATGTCTTCGCTAACGGGTATAAACGCGCCACTTAGTCCACCTACGTGGGAAGACGCCATTATGCCACCTTTTTTGACTGCATCGTTAAGGAGCGCTAGGCAAGCCGTAGTACCGCATCCGCCTACTTGTTCTAGTCCTATCTCTTCCAAGATGTGAGCAACGGAGTCGCCTACAACGGGAGTGGGAGCAAGGCTAAGGTCTACTATGCCGAAGTTTGCATCCAACATTTCGCTTGCCTTTTGGGCTACCAATTGACCAACTCTCGTTACCTTGAACGCAGTTTTCTTGATTGTTTCACAAACGGCGCTTAGGTCGGCATCGCCTATGTTTTCTAGCGCGGTCTTTACTACTCCGGGTCCGCTTACGCCAACGTTGATGACCTTGTCCGCTTCGCCTACGCCATGGGAAGCGCCCGCCATAAAGGGGTTGTCTTCTACTGCGTTAGCAAACGCTACGAACTTTGCGCAAGCAATACTTTCTCTATCACGAGTAAGGTACGCCATCTCTTTTATGAGTTTACCTACCTTCGCTACGGCATCCATATTTATGCCTGCTCGAGTAGACGCTACGTTGACGGAAGAGCATACTTTATCGGTAGTAGAAAGGGCTTCCGGGATGGTGTCTAAGAAGGCGTTTTCTTCCTTGGTTGCGCCCTTTTGAACGAGCGCAGAATATCCGCCTATGAAGTCTATCCCTATTTCCTTTGCCGCTTTATCAAGCGCTTTTGCTATCTCCAAGTATCCACCGCTGGACGCTCCGACAAGGGATACGGGGGTGACGGAAACTCTCTTGTTTACTATCGGTATTCCGTAGGTCTTGGCTATCGTTTCTCCGGTTTCTACTAGGTTGTGGGCGGAACGAACAATCTTTTCATAGACCTTGTTTGCGGTCTCCGTCTTGGAACCGCTAACGCAGTCGAGTAGGTTTATGCCCATCGTGATAGTACGAACGTCAAGGTGATATTCGCCTATCATTTTTACGGTTTCTATTATCTCTCTTTGGTTTATCATAGTTCTAAATTTGATGCATTGCGTTAAAGATATCTTCGTGACGAATTGCGATTTCTACGCCAAGTTCTTCGCCACACTTTTTGAGCTCGGTGTTAATTTCTTCTATCGTCAAAGAACTTTCATCCGTGCCTACCGCCATTACCATCGTAAAGGTGCCTTGTAGTATCGTTTGGTTGATGTCTTCTATGTTAACTTTGCAATCGGCTAGGGTGGTTGCAACTTTTGCTATGATACCAACTCTATCTTTGCCCATTACGGTTATGTATGCTTTCATAATATCTCCTTATTTGAGTATTTCTTTGATTGCGCTCATTAGCGTTGCGCTCTTTTGCGTTGATGCGTCCTTGCTATCTGCAAATACAAGCACGTATATCTTTAGTTTAGGCTCGGTGCCGGAAGGACGAATACAAATGAATTGACCGTCCGCAAGTTCAAGATATACTACGTCCGACTTAGGAAGAAGTACCTTTTCTTTGGTTCCGTCCGCATTAACCTTTTCGCCCTTTAAGTAATCGGTTACGGAGTAGACCTTTTCTTCCCCAACACGCTCGATAGTCTTTGCGCGTAGGGAATCCATAACTTTCTTCATATCACTCATACCGCTAAGGCCCTTATAGTTTATGGACGTATTTGATTCCGAATAGTAGCCGAATTCCCCAAAAATTTCTTGTAGTCTAGCGTATACTCCGCTACCCTTTGACTCAAGATACATTAGCATTTCCGCAAAGATGACGGATGCTATAACGGCGTCCTTATCACGAGCGTGAGTGCCAACCAAAGAGCCGTAACTTTCTTCAAATCCGAATAGATATTCGTACTCGCCACTATCTTCCCATTCCTTAATTTTTTCGCCTATAAACTTGAATCCCGTTAGTACGTTAAAGACGGTTGCGCCACGCTTTGTTGCAAGTCTGTCGGCAAGAGTAGACGTAACTATCGTCTTTACAACAGCCGAGTTTTTAGGTAGTATTCCACGCTCTTTTTTAATCGTCAAAAGATAATCTAAAATTAGAATTCCTATTTGATTACCGCTAAGAAGTACGAACTCGCCCTTGTCGTCACGGATGGCAACTCCAAGTCTGTCGGAGTCGGGGTCGGTGCCGAGAACAACGTCTGCGCCAATCTTATTGCCAAGCGCAACGCCCATAGAAAGGGTATCCGCATTTTCGGGATTAGGAACCCTAACGGTAGAAAACTCGGTATCCGGGTTGGCTTGCTCCGCTACTACGGTAGCGTTGATGCCAAGCCTATTAAACATAGTAGTTACGGGGTAATAACCGGCTCCGTGTATGGGGGTATAAACAAGCTTTACGTCCTTACCGCGCGCCTTTATAATATCAGGGCAAAGAGAGAGTTTCATAAGGGACTCAAAGTAACCTTCATCCACGCTCTTTCCAACGATGGTAACGTAGTCGCTAACCTTTACGCCTTCTACTCCACGTGGGAAATCATCCATACTCAAAGGGGTAAATTTTACTTCGAAGGGGTTGGTAATTTCTTCTATGTACTTTACTACTTTGGCGGTAGAATCGGGACTCATTTGAGCGCCGTCCGCTCCGTATACTTTGTAGCCGTTATACTCTTTTGGATTGTGGGACGCCGTTATCATAACGCCGACTTCCGTGCCCAAAGCTCTTACCGAATAGGAGCACATAGGTACGGGACGGACGTCTTCAAAAAGATACCCTTTTATCTTATAGTAGGTTAGGACTTCCGCAACGCACAAAGCAAACTCACGAGAAAATCTTCTTGTATCGTAGGCGATTACAACGCCACGCTCCATAGCGTCTTGACCAAGCGAAATAAGATATTTTGCAACGCCTTCCGTGGCTCTTTTTACGGTATAGGAATTCATCCTAAACGAGCCGAGCCCAACTTCGCCACGCATACCCGCAGTACCAAAAGCAAGGTCCAAAGAAAAGCGCTCCTTAATTTCGTTTTCGTCACCCTTTATTGCATCAAGCTCCGCTCTTTCCAAGGGGGTAACGTTATTATACCAAAGTTCAAAATTTTTAGAGTACATCTTTACACTCCTAATATTTGATTTTATATATTATACCACACGTGCGCGCAATATGCAATATTTCAACTACGTTGATTTTATTCTTCCGTTCGCCTAACAAGTCTTACTCCGTTTTCCGCCTTATAGACGTCGCGCCTAACGAGAGAACTGCTCATAAGCTCGCCACGATAGTATACTTCTTTGTAGCACTCGGAAACCAGTCCGTCTTTCGCCTTCTTTATTACCCTGTATTCTTCGCCGTCCGCAAGGGCGTTTTCTTCGTCTATAACTTCTTCATAGCTAGCTTTTAGGCTCTCTTTTACCACCGAGCGAAAGGCAATTTTTTCTCCGTCCGTGAGCGTACTAAAACCATATATGCGAAAGGTTAGCGTGTTCCCTTTTACTTCGCCTTCTATGCTAATTGGATACGGAGTGTCATTAAAAAAGCGGAAATCGGTAGCCCTAGATACCATAGCATCCCTAGAAGGCGGAACGTAGCCTACGGGTAAAGAGTGCGGAGAAACGCTTACCACCTTCACCCCCGCAAGCAAAATTGCGTTGTACAAAGTCGTACTTACTTGGCACACCCCGCCCCCTATGCCTATGGTATATTTACCACTCTCTATTACGGGGGATTCTTTGTATCCGTTTTCTTTTGTACGCTCGCCCGTTACCGAGTTAAAAGAAAATATTTCCCCTTCTCCAACCACCACTCCGTTAATTCTTTCGGTTGCAATTTTTATATTACTCTTTCTTGCGGAAGCGGAAGAAGAAAAATCGGTAGAAAAGGAAGAAAGAATTTCCCCTTTGTAGCCCTTTAGGAATTCGGAGTCGGCTACCGCTTTCGTCCTACCCTGCGGAAGAAAAAACAAGACGATGAAAAGCGAACATAAAAAAACCGCTATGGAGATTTTTGCCTTTTCCTTTCCCATAGCGGTAGTATATTCTAAAATTAGCGTTTAATACTTTCTATATATCGTAGACTTTCTTCTCTCGTCAGCGCTCTACCCATCCTTGCTCCGTAAACGAGAAGAGCATTCAAGGCCCTTGCTCTTTCTTGGGGCTCTACGCCAAGCTCAATTAGGTCTATGCCACTTACGGCTAATTCCTTAACGCTAAACGCAACGCCACGCTCTACCATAGCGTCCCTTACTTCCCTAATCACCCTAGCAGACGGACTCTCACTCTCGTCCAACTTGTGCGCAACGTAGTCGGCTTGCTTTAACTCCAACAAGTCGTCTATTAGGTCACAGTGAGAAAGAACAAACTCTCTTACAGACTCTACGCTCTCGTTGCACTTTACGTCAAACATATGGGCGCCAACAAGCCTTGCGTCACGCTCTATTACGCTCTTGGGGTAAAGAAGACGAGTCATTATTTCCTTCGTCATCTTCGCTCCCTTTTCCGAGTGGGAGCGCATATGCCCGTTTACGTCTATGCTTCTTGGCTTTGCTATATCGTGGAAGAAGGCAACCCTTCTTAACTCGGGCTTAACTCTCCTAATCGTTTCTAACGCGTGGCGATACACGTCGAAAACGTGATACTTTGGATTTTGCTTAACCCCTATGGATTCTAGGAACTCGGGCGATACGTACTCCATAATACCAAGCTCGACCATCATTTCTATTCCACGAATTTGGGCATCTTTAACACCGTTTACGGTATCCGCAATTAGTATTTTTTCAAACTCTTCCCTAATTCTTTCAACTGCAATTTCTTGGAGCGAACTTGCTCTTTTTTTGACTACTTCCCAAGTTTTTTCTTCTACGTCAAACCCTAGAGTTACGGCAAACCTAACGAGTCTTAGTATCCTAAGAGCGTCTTCTTTTATGACTTCTTCCGGCTCTCTAGGCGTTCTTAATACCTTGTTTTGCAAGTCGCGTAGTCCGCCTACAAGGTCGACTATGCGCTCTCCCAAAATATCATAGTAAAGGGCGTTGATGGTAAAATCTCGTCTTGATGCGTCTTCCAACTGCGAGCAATCAAACTCAACAACGCTGGGCGTATGGAAGCCACTAAGCGAATAACTATCCTTCCTAAACGCCGTATACTCCATAACGTGCGCTCCGACGTTTATGCCGAGAGTGCCGAGTTTTAGTGAGTGCGGAGTGGCTTTATAGGGGGTATCTTTTAGTAGAGTCAACACTTCTTCGGCGCGCAAAGACGACGACAAATCATAGTCGTGCACCTTGTGTCCAAGAAGGTCGTCTCTAACCGCTCCCCCTACTACAAAAAGGGGAGTCGGGAAAAGGCGAGCCAGATTTTTTAACTCGCTGGGTATCTTCATTACAAATTATTCGGTGTAAATTTCTTCTTTAAGTACGCCTATTTCGGGGAGATTTCTATATTTTTCGGCGTAATCCAAGCCGTATCCAACAACAAATTCATTAGGTACGGTAAATCCAATATAGTCGCCTTCAAGCTCGACCAATCTCCTACTCGGCTTATCGAGTAAGGAAACGATTTTTAGGCTCTTTGGGTTGCGAGTAAGAAGCATTTTCTTCAAATTTTTGAGCGTGTTGCCGGTATCGATTATGTCTTCTACGATGAGAACGTTTTTACCTTCTATGCCTTGGGAGATATCCTTTATAATTCTAACTTCACCCGACGAAGTGGAGCCTGCGCCATAGCTGGAAACTACCATAAAATCAAACCTAACGTCTAGGTCAACGTTCTTTACGAGTTCGGAAAAGAATACTACCGCGCCACGCAGTATTGCTACCATAAGCACGCTTTCACCTTCGTAGTCGCGAGTGATTTGCTCGCCTATTTCTTTAACTCGTCTTTCTATTTCTTCTTTGGTGATTAAAATTTTTGCTAAATCCTTATGCATTATTTGCTCTCTCCTATTTCTATGAGATATATGTTTTTGGTGTCTTCGTCAATCTTTACTTCGTCCGCAACTTCTACTCCAAGCACGGCGTAAACGACGTTTTCTTTTGCTATAAGAAGCAGTTTGTCACGCATATAAAGGGGTATCTTTTTGTCGGTTAGATAGTCGCTTAGGCTCTTTGTGCCACCGCCGTAGCGCTTGAACTTGTCGCCTTCTTTTCTCGTTCTAATAACCGCCCCGTCGGGCACTTTGTCAAGGTCGAAAGAAAGTCCCTTTCTCACGGTGTCGGTAGGACTAAACGAGTAGACGTAGCCTGCAAACTCGTATCTTCCGCAAGGGTCGAACAAGCACTCGTAGTAACTCTTTTCTTCTCTCTTTATTATCTTTAATTCGTCGTATGCGCGATACGCATCGTAGCCGTAAGGAAGATTTATTCTTGCGTTGTTTGGGCTCTCTTTTAGTTTTATTAAGGACTCCAAATGCGTAAATTCTATATCTTTTTCGCAACCAAGCAATCTTAACGTTTCCGCTATGGTTTTCTTTGCCAATGCAGGATGCAGATTAAGTACTTCTATGGGTAAGGTTGCGCTTTGCTCTTCTAGTTTTACGCCGGGCGCTACGCTTAGCATAAAGTCTTCTATTTCTTCCGCGGACTTGGCAAGTTTTGCTACTGCGTACTCAAAACCTGGGAAACGCGACTTGACGTGGGGGATGATTTCGTGCCTAATATAGTTGCGAGTATATTCGCTATCAAAGTTGGTTGCGTCTTCCTTGTAGGGTATGCGGTGCGCAGCGGCGTATTCTCGTATCTCCGCTTTGGTAAAGTTGAGCATTGGATGAATATAACCCTTTCTGTCGACTATACCCCTAAGGCCTTTTATGCCCGTACCCCTAAACATACGCATAAGGACGGTTTCCACTTGGTCGTTAAGGTGATGAGCGAGAGCAATAACGTCAACGATGCCGTCGTTAAGGAGCGCGTCAAAAATTTCATAGCGCAAAGTACGAGCGGCAAGTTCTACGCTAATACCCTTTTCCGTTGCGTATTCGGGGCTCTTTACGTTGTAGGCAAGACACTCTATTTCGTGACGCTTGCAATAATTTCTAACAAACTTGCTATCCCTTTTGGAAACGTCTCCGCGTATGCCGTGCTCTATGTTGATGGCAACGATTTTCGCGCCCGTTTCCTTGAGTAGATTGAGCATAACCATACTATCCACTCCGCCCGAAACGGCAACGCCGATTTTAAGATTTTTATCAATTTTGATTTCCATAGTTAGATTATATAAGATTTGGCGCAAAATGTAAAGTTCCGCTCAATATTTTTCCTTTCCTATTGTAACTTCATTTAGGAAGTGATATAATACGCATATACCATACTAGGAGAAAATCGTATGAAGACCGTAGCAGTTATAGGACTTGGAAATCGTGGCGCAATGTACGCAAGAAGAATTAACGCGCAAGGCGGTAAGGTAGTTGCCGTATGCGACGTAAACGAAAGCGTACTCAATCACGTAGGAAATAAGTTGGGCGTACCCCAAGATATGCGTTTTACAAGCGCTGACGAAATGTTCAGTAAAGGCAAACTCGCCGATGCGATAGTTGTCGCAACCCAAGACCGAGACCACTACGGACACGCAAAATCGGCGCTCCTTGCGGGATATCACGTCCTTTGCGAAAAGCCCGTTTCTCCCATAAAGGAAGAATGTATAGAACTTGTAAATCTCGCAAAGGAAAAGGGATTGTATATGGTAGTTTGCCACGTCCTACGCTACGCAGGTTTTTACGATACCATAAAGAAAGTTATCGATAGCGGAGAAATAGGAGAAATAACCAATATTCAACAAACGGAAAACGTTGGATATTGGCATTTTTCCCATTCCTACGTGCGTGGAAACTGGAGAAGAGAAGACGAAACAACTCCTTCTATTCTTGCAAAATGTTGCCACGACCTAGATATGCTTTACTACTATACGGGCAAGAAATGTAAGAGTGTAACAAGCATTGGTTCAAGGCGCATATTCCTTGCGGAAAACGCTCCCGAAGGCGCTCCCAAAAGATGTATGGACGGATGTCCCCACAAGAAAACTTGCCCCTATTACGCCCCCCGTTTCTACTATCAATTCACTTTGCGTTCCATACCGATTTATATAAATAGGGCATCTCTAGTAACTAGAATGGGTAACCCAACGAGAGCGGACGTCAAAAAAGCAATAAAAGAAACCAGTCCTTACGGTAGGTGCGTATATCACTGCGATAACGACGTAATGGAAAACCAAACCGTGCTTTGCAAGTTTGATGGTGACGTAAACGCAACGCTTACTATGAACTGCTCTTCTCGCGGATGTTTTAGGCGTGTTCACATAACGGGCACTAAGGGTGAACTCTTTGGTAAAGATATATCGGGTAAGTTCCGCCTTAACGTATGGGGCAAGCGTCCAAGAACGGTTAAAGCAAACGTAGGTCAAGGACACCTTGGGGGAGATAGTGGTATCATCCACGACTTCCTGGAATTACTGGAAACGGGCAAAGCAAACCCGCGCGTGTCCTTTATGAGTGAAACCCTTATGAGTCACCTTATGGGCTTTTGCGCAGAAGAATCAAGAAAGAACGGCGGAAAAACCATATACTTGGAAGACTAGCCGTAGTATAATTCACACGCTACCGCATACTATTTAGTATGTGGGAAATTAAGTTAAGCGCTCTCCTTTATAATCCGGGCACTATTTTCGGTACCGTCTTTGAGTGTATAGGCGAAGCGCCTATGCTTATTCCCGTAGTGTTTTTCGCTTTTATTTTAGGTGGCGTTATAGTTAAAAATCAAAGCATAATAGCAAGAAAACGAGAGTTACTTCTCTTTTCTTGCTATCTTTTTTGCGTAGTCATACTTTCCGCTACGGCGGTGGCAACTATAAAGTTCCTTTGGGAGCGAACAAGATTTTGCGACCTTACACCGCCCTTGTACGAAGGTTATACGCCCTTTTACGCCTTTGGTAACGGCGGTAATTCATTTCCGTCGGGACACGCAAGTATGAGCGCAATTTCCTTTTTGCTTTGCGATATAAACGATAAATTCCCCACCTTTTCCAAACGAACTCCCACCCTTTTTGCTTGGCTTTTTACCCTACTCGTTTGCCTTTCCCGACTCCTTGAAGGAGCGCACTTTTTAACCGACCTAATCGCCGGCGTTCTCATAACTTTTTTATCGAAATTTGCCCTAAAACGACTATTTGAAAAATTCAAAAATATATAGTATATATATTTTTAAAAACTCGACGGAACAGGAACTTGACTTTTGGCATTTTCGGGTGTACTATTAAAATGGGAACAAATGTTCTCCTTTTAGGAACAACCACGCCCCTTTACCCACAATACCACGCCCCGATAAAAAGAAAATTATTGATAAGGAGTACTTTAGAAAATTTATGGCTAAATGCAGAATGTTCAGAATCGACGTCATACTGTCTTCTTCTTTCACCGACCTTTCTCCACGAGCCGTCAAGCTTTATACCTTCCTTTGTATGTCTGCCGATGACGAAGGCTTTGTCGGCAACACGCGCGGAACAATAAAGATGAGTGATACAAACATCACTGCGCTACGAGAGTTAGAGCGCGCAGGATACGTCTACTACTTCGACAAGGAAGGCGTATCGGTCATACGACATTGGAAAATTCATAACAATATACGCAAAGACCGCATGGCGGAAACGCTATACGTAAAACTCAAAAACTTGCTTACCGTAGATAGCCAAAACGTGTATGTTTTTAAGGATAAAGTCGAGAAAATTGACGAAAATCAAGGAGTTTCGCCTACTACCGATGACAAAAAAATGACAGCGTTTTGTCAAGAAAATGACAGCGTTTTGACAAAAAATTGTCAAGAAAATGACAGCGTTTTTTTGTCACAGGTAAGGGAAGGTAAGGATAGGTTAGATAAGGTTAGGGTAGGTAAGGATAGTACTGCTCCTAACGTCGCAACCACACAAGAGTTAGAAAAACTCTTTCCACCACCCTTTGAGTTAAACGCCACCCCCGTTTACCCCCTTTCTACTTATGAGAAGGCTTTCCAAGAAATGGAAAGGTCTTCGTTTGCGCGCTCTGCTATAAAGAGCCTTGCCTTTTTGCACAAGCATATGGACGCGTTGCTTTCCGGCGCTTGGAAAGACTACAAAAAGAAGGCGCCTAACGACGGCTTATTTACGCAAAACTACACGCAAGAAGATATGGATAACTTCTTCGTAAACAACCGCATCGACGACTGGGACCCGTAATAAAAGACAAGTAGCGTGGCAAAAAATCAAGAGTATTTTCCACGTTGCTTTTAGTATTTATAAAGCATTGCTCTAAATCTCATAGAGATTTATTTTCTCCGTTGACATTACGCTCTTTTTAATGCTAGAATATAAAGCGTTAAAGGAGAAGACGGCATGAAAATCGGTTTTGATAACGCTCTATACGTAAAGAAACAAACAGAGTATATTTTAAAGCGCGCAGAAAAGTTCAACGGCAAATTGTACCTTGAGTTTGGCGGTAAACTTTTTGACGACCTTCACGCAGCCCGTGTGTTGCCCGGTTTTGATGCCAACGTAAAAACCAAAATCCTTTCCAACCTAAAAGATAAGATGGAAATCATCTTCTGCATAGGCGCGCCCGATATAGAAAAGAATAAAATTCGCTCCGACTTCGGCATAACTTATGGCAACGAACTTCTCCGTCTTATGAAAAACCTTAGGGAATTAGGTCTTCTCATCAACTCCGTCGTTATAACCCAATATAAAGAGCAACCCGCCGCCGACCAATTCCACAAGCAACTTGAACGCATGGGCGAAAAGGTATATATCCACAAGCTCACCAAGGGCTACCCCAACGACGTTGATACCATTGTTTCCGACGAAGGCTACGGCGCTAATCCATATATAGAAACCACTCGTCCCGTCGTTGTAGTTACGGCGCCCGGACCAAGTAGCGGTAAACTTGCAACTTGCCTAAGCCAACTTTATCACGAATATAAGCGTGGCATCAAGGCAGGTTACGCCAAGTACGAAACCTTCCCCGTTTGGAATTTACCCCTAAAACATCCCGTCAATATTGCCTATGAAGCGGCAACCGCCGACTTGAACGATAGGAATATGATAGACTTCTTCCACCTTGCAAAATACGGCACGCAATCGGTAAACTATAATCGTGACCTAGCCGTTTTCCCCGTTGTAAAGAGCATACTTTCCAGAATTTTGGGCGAAGACCTATACCACTCTCCCACCGATATGGGCGTTAATATGGTAGGCTACGCAATAAGCGACGACGCTATAGTGCAAGAAGCGGCAAAGCAAGAACTTATAAGAAGATATTATAGGGCGTATAACGAGTATAAGACGGGCGCAAGCGACCAAGAAACCGCCATCCGCACGGAAATGCTAATGAACGAAATGGGTTGCGCAAAGACCGACAGAAAGGTCGTTACCCCCGCCCTAGAAAAAGCAAAGCAATTCGATTGTCCCGCAATTGCCATAGAACTTCCCGACGGCACGATTTTGACTTCTCGTGATAAGAACAATTTATACGCGCCCGCAGGCGTTATAATGAACGCAATAAAGCACCTTGCAGGCATACCCGACAGCATAGACCTTATTGCTCCCAACGCAATAGAAACCATACTTAGACTCAAAAAGGAAAACCTAAAATCCAAGTCCAATAAGATGAATTTGGAAGAAGCGCTCATAGCCCTAGCGTTTTCCGCATCCACCAACCCAACGGTACAAACGGCTCTTGCAAAACTAAATATGCTAAATGGATGCGAAGCGCACTCTTCGGTTATGCTACCCGATAGCAGTCTTTCCATCTTCCGCCGACTAGGCATAAATATTACTTGCGAGCCCGTATTCGCATTCTAAAACACGTTTTCTAAAACAACAACGCACAAAAAAGCGCACTAGGTTTCACTTCCGTGAAGTATAGTGCGCTATTTTATTATGGATTACACGTCCCTACGGGACTCCGCAAGCTTGTCCTTTTCTTTATTCTTACACCAAGGATAGATATAGTT
>JAZRAN010000013.1:0-4230 GCA_045634605.1 Candidatus Stercoripulliclostridium sp.
TACCCGAAGACGGATATTGGCAAGGCGTAAGAAAACTTTGTACCGACAACGGCATCATCCTAATAGTAGACGATATTAGAGCAGGCTTTAGGCTTTCTCTTGCTGGTAGCGACAACTATTTTGGCTTTGAAGCCGACCTTATAACCTTCTGTAAGGCGCTCGCAAACGGCTATAACGTATCTGCTCTTTGCGGTAAGGAATTCCTAAAGGGAGCAGCGTCCACCGTGCCTTATACCGGCTCCTATTGGATGAGCGCAGTACCCTTTGCGGCGGGTATAGCAAACCTTAATAAACTAATTGCAAACGATGCTCCTGCGTACTTTAAAGCAATGGGAGAAAGACTAACGGACGGACTTCGCAAAACCGCAAAGGAACTCGGCGTACCGCTAGAAATTTCCGGTCCCCCTGCATTGTTCTATCTAAGAATAAAGGACAACGACGGCTCCTTCCTACACCATCAAGAATGGGTTGCCGAGTGCGTAAAGCGCGGTGTATTCATTACCAATCACCATAACCACTTCATCAACCTTTCCTTGACTCCCGCTCTCGTAGATGAAACTATAGAAATTTGCTCGGAAGCGATGAAGGTGTATGTAGGTAATCACCCCGAAACTTATAAGTAGACTTTGTATTTTGGCGAACTCCATAGGAAAGTAAAAGAGCCCGGCAGGGCGCAGTAGGTCAAGTACAGCAACCCTTTGGACTTTTCACTTTCCGTCGGATTTCATCCAAACTACAAAGTCTATCAAGCCGTAGTAAATGGCTTTAATAGATTTTACCAATTCCATTAAACCATAGGGTTTGTTTTTGCGACCCAATATAAAATTCTATCTTGCGGGCGCGTAGGCGCTCGCGCGTATTTATAAGGTATATTATGAGCGAAACTATTTTGATTGTAATCCTAGCGCTACTTGCCATCGTCCTTATCGCTAATGCGGTAATACTTCTTCTTGTATTCAAAAAGAAAGAAAATAAGGTGGAATTTGATACCAAAGAGTTGGAAAGCAAAATCTCCAACACTCTTGACGTTACGGCAAAGAACATCAAAGACAGCTTTATGATGACTAACGATGCGACCACTAGGGCGCTTATGAGCGGTCTTAGCGCTACTAACGAGCAAGTAGTTAACAACGTCAAGGAACTTTCTCGCAACAACGAAACTCGCCTAAAAGAAATGAAGGAAGAGCTACAAGTAGGACTCAAAGATATGAAAGGCGAGCTAACCGTTTCACTCAACAAGGTTAGAGAAGACAACACCACGCAACTGGAAAAAATTCGTGGCACGGTTGATGAAAAACTTACCAAGACACTTGATGAAAGATTCCAAGAGTCCTTTAAGAGCGTCATAGAATCACTAGACAAAGTATATAAGAATTTGGGCGAACTCAAAACGCTTGATACGGGACTAACGGAACTCACAAAGATGCTTTCGGGTACCAAAACTCGTGGTAACTGGGGCGAGCTTACGCTGGAAGGCATACTTGGGGAAATACTCACTCCTTCCCAATACGAAGTTCAATCCAAGATGGGTAGGAAGGTAGGAGAAGATAAAATAGTAGACTTTGCCATCGTTCTTCCCGGAACAAAAGACGACAAAGTATATTTGCCAATAGACTGCAAATTCCCCGTTACCGACTTTATAAAAATGAAAGATGCCGTTGCGGAAGGTAGAATAGAAGACTATAACGCATCAAAGAAAGCGCTTGCCGCTCGCATCAAGCACGAAGCCATTAGCATCAAAGATAAATACATAGCGCCCCCGACCACCACCGATTTTGCAATACTCTTTTTGCCAATAGAGAGTTTGTATGCGGAAGTTTTATCAATAGAAGGACTATGCGAACAAATACAAACCAACTATAAAGTTATGATAGCGGGCCCAAGCAATATAACCGCTTTCCTAAATAGTTTAAGGCTTGGTTTCCGCACGTTGAAGATACAAAAAGAAAGCAGGGAAGTCTATAAGATTTTGGTACAATTCAAGACTCAATTTACCAATTTCGTAGGCGACTTGGAAAAAGCGCAAGAGCAAATTGGTAAGGTTAACAAGACGTTAGAAGACGCCAAAAAGCGCACCAACACCATCAAAGAAAAGTTAGACAAAACGGATAGTCTAACTATGCCGGACGAAACTCCCGTCCTCCCCCCCGTAGACTAATATGAGTTTAGTTTTAATAAGACAAGACATAACCAAAATGCCCGTTGACGCCATCGTTAGCGCGTCTAACCGCTCCCTTGTACCAACAGGGGGAGTTAGTTTGGCAATTGCAAAAGCCGGCGGAGAAGAGTTACAAAAGGCAATGCAAGAGCTAGGCGGAGTGGAAATAGGTCAAGCAAAGCATACCAAAGGATATAATCTTCCTTGCAAATACGTCATATATACCGCAAGTCACGAGTGGTTAGGCGGTTTAGTAGGGGAAGAAGACAAACTTAAATCTTGCTATGAAAGCGTACTCAACAAGGCGGTTGAGCTGGGTTGCAGTAGCGTTGCAATTCCCCTTATCGGTACTGGCGGATATGGTTTTCCACGCGAACAAGGAATAAGGATTGCAGTTGACGTTATCAATGATTTTCTATTTATCCACGACCTTTTGGTATATCTTGTCGTCTATGATAAGGAAGCGAGCCTAGAAAGCAAAAGGCTTTTTAAGAACGTATTAGAGTACGTTGACGACAATTATACGGAAAGATATGTCTGCAGAAACAGACGCTCGCGCGCCGATTTATCTTCCGCAATGCGACAAGTCGAGCCGGTTAGAAAATTCATAGAAGAAAGCGGTACGGAAATTGATGATTATTGGGATGAAGTCGATGATTATGACGGCGAGCAAGAAGTACTCAAGAGTTGTAGCGTATGCGACGCTACGTTAGAGTCTATTTCTTTGGAGTCTATGCTTGATAATGCGGACGAAAGTTTTGCAAATATGCTCATAAAACTCATTGATGCGAAGGGTATGAGTGACGTAGAGTGCTACAAGAAAGCGGGCGCAAGCAGACAAACGTGGCATAAGATTATGACGGACAAAAACCATAGGCCCAGCAAGATTACCGTAATAATGTTTGCATTAGCGCTCGAGCTTACGCTTGTGGAAACCAACAAACTTTTGGGTTCGGTGGGCTACACCCTTTCTTCCGCGCTCAAATTCGACATAGTAATCGAGTACTTTATAATTAGCGGAATATACGACCCGTTTATAATAAATGAAACGCTCTACAAGTTAGATTTAACCTTATTAGGTGGCGTATAAAAATGTCAATTGGCAATTGACCAAAAGAAATTTATAATGATTTATAATGTGATTGCAAAGGAAAAGCAATCACATTTTTTATTTAAGGAGAAATCGTTATGAAAAAAGAAGAATTAGTAGTATGTGGCGGAATCAAGCCCGAAATTTTGAACGAAAAAGAACCCAACAAAGAAGAAAAAAACAACCTAACGGAAGTAGTTTTTATCTTGGATGCAAGTGGCTCGATGAGTGGGTTAGAAAAAGACACCATAGGCGGTATGAATTCCATCCTTAAAAAGCAAAAGGAAGAAGAAGGAGAAACTTTGGTTTCTACCATATTATTCAATACTCAATCTTCCGTTTTGCACGATAGATTGGACGTCAAGAGCATAGAGCCTTTGAGCGAGCGTGATTATATGGCTTGCGGTTGCACCGCCCTTTTGGATGCGGTAGGCGATGCTATAAAGCATATTTCCAACGTGCATAAGTACATAAGAAAAGAAGACGTGCCGGCTCGCACATTGTTTGTCATTACTACCGATGGTATGGAAAACGCATCTCGCCGTTATAGACCCAATCAAATTAAAGAAATGATTAAGCGTAAAGAAGGGGAAGGTTGGGAATTCCTTTTCCTAGGGGCAAACATAGACGTTAATATGGTTGCGCAAGACCTTGGAATAAAGGAAGACAACGCCGTAGAATATAGCGAGAGAGAAGAAACTCTAAAAATGTACGAAACCGTCAATACGACCATAAGCAGGTATAGGAAGACCAGTTGCATAGCAAAGGACTGGGGCGACGACGTCAATCTAAAGAAAAGAAAGAAATAGTTTTTTGCGCCTAGGCGACGCCTTTTGCGTGGGCGCTACGTCCTTGGGCGTAGCGCTTTTTCTTTCTTGCGAAATGGTAGTGAAACGGTATTGTACTTTCCAAAGGGAAGTTAGCGCTTTCATAAGGAAAAATAGGGGGTTGACAAAGGGCTTTTAATTTGATAAAATCACTC
>JAZRAN010000014.1:0-2568 GCA_045634605.1 Candidatus Stercoripulliclostridium sp.
TTCTTCACTCATAATGCGTTCGGGCGAAGTTTATGGCGAAGAAGTAGAAAGCGAACCTTCAAAAGTAGATTTGTGGCTACAAAAGCACTTGAAGATAGACACCATTAAACTTGCAACCTATATCGGTCTTGTTTTGGGTCTGGCGCTTGCGGTAGGTTTATTTATAATCGTTCCCACCTTAATAAAGAATTTCGTATTTGGGCTTATAGATATGAGCCCACTTGGTGTTTGGGCTAATTTTGTAGAAAATTTGGCGCTAGGACTAGTAAGAATAACCATTTTCTTGTGTTATATGCTAGCCGTGTCGTCTATGAAAGAAGTAAAAAGACTTTTTGCATATCACGGAGCCGAGCATAAGACTATTGCTTGTTATGAAGCGGGGGAAGAGTTGACGCCGGAAAACGTCAAGAAGCATTCTCGCATACACGATAGATGTGGTACTAACTTTATGTTTATAGTAATGATGGTATCCATATTGTTTTTTGCAATTTTCTTCTCTTTGATAGAAGCTCTTAGCGGTTGGAAACCGGAAAAGCAAATTTATGAAATATTAATTCGCATTGGAGCGCTTCCGCTCATAGCCGGACTTAGTTACGAAGCCCTAAAGTTTTTTGCTAAATTCGACAATATTTTTGCTCGCGTATTCAAAGCTCCCGGCAGAGCTATGCAACTAATCACCACCAAAGAGCCCGATGAAGATATGATAGAAGTAGCGATAGTTGCCTTCAAGACCGTGCTTGAGCTCGAAGCTGATAGCGCTAAAGAAACGACGACTTTCCGTACTTCCGTAACCATCAAAAAGACGCTCGAAGACCTAAAAGCAATCAACGCTCGCGAGTATGAAAACGAAGAAATACTAATGAGCCTTTTGGGACTAGAAAACCGTCTTGCGCTAAATAGAGAAAAGGTATTATATAAGGATATAGCCGAAAAAGCAATATCAATTTGTCGCGCTAGGGTAGATGAAGGAGCGCCACTACAATATCTTTTAGGAAAAGCAAACTTTTATGGAAAGGATTTCTTGGTAGATAAAAGAGTGTTAATCCCACGCTTTGATACGGAAATTTTGGTTGAACAAGCGCTAAAAGAAATAGGAGAAAGAGAAGCGCGCGTACTAGATATGTGTACGGGTTCAGGCGCAGTTGCTATAACGATTGACCTTAATTCTAAGGCTAAAGTGGTAGCAAGTGATATTTCTAAGGACGCTTTGGAAGTTGCAAAACGCAACAATGATGAATTGTTCGCAAGCGTTACTTTTATAGAAAGCGATTTGTTCGACAACGTAGAAAGCAAGTACGACTTAATCGTCGTCAATCCCCCCTATATTCCTTCAAGCGACGTTCTTACGCTTGATAAGGAAGTCAAAGATTATGAACCGCATCTTGCGCTTGACGGCGGAGTCGACGGACTTGATATATACCGCAAGATAGCAAATGAATACAAGAATTATTTGAATGAAAACGGCGTTCTTATGCTGGAAATAGGCATAGGACAAAAAGAAGCGATAGAAGAACTTTTTGGCGCCGTAGAGTTCATCAAAGATTACAACAATCCCCCTATTGATAGGGTAGCGATAATCCGCAAGGGAGAATAATATGTTTGAAAAATTAGATTTTATGCGCGCGCGCTTTGCCGAATTAAATGAACTTATTGGCAAACCGGAAATAGTTGCAAAGCAAGAAGAGTGGCAAAAACTCGTCAAAGAGCACTCTCAACTCGGCCCTATCGTAGAAGCGTACGAGCAATATCTTGCTTATCAAGAGCAAATGGCAGATTGTAAAGAAATGATGAAAGCCGACGACAAAGAAATGGCGGAAATGGCGGAAATCGAGTATTACGATTTGCGTGATAAAAAAGATAAGTTAGAAGGCGAGATTAAGATTATGCTCTTGCCCAAAGATCCTATGGATGAAAAGAACGTTATCATAGAAATTCGTGGTGGCGCAGGCGGAGAAGAAGCAGCGCTTTTCGCATACGAACTTATGAGAATGTATCATTTCTTTGCCGATAGACTTCGTTGGAAGGTAGAAGATATCAACGTAAACCAAACCGAACTTGGCGGCGTTAAGGAAGCCGTATTTATGATTAACGGTAAGGGCGCGTATTCTAAGATGAAATATGAAAGTGGCGTTCACCGCGTTCAACGCGTACCCGAAACCGAATCACAAGGCAGAGTACACACGTCTACCGTTACGGTAGCAGTTTTGCCCGAAGCGGAAGAAGTTGCCGTAGAATACAACGAAAAGGATTTCAAAATTGACACCTATCGTTCGGGTGGCGCAGGCGGACAACACGTTAACAAGACGGAATCGGCGGTTCGTATTACTCACTTGCCCACGGGTATCGTGGTAGAATGCCAAGACGAGCGTTCTCAAATTAAGAATAGGGAAAAAGCTTGGAAGGTTATGAACTCCCGTTTGTACGATCACTTCCGTACCTTAAAGGACAAAGAGTACGCCGAAAACCGCAAGACGCAAGTAGGTACCGGCGACCGCTCGGAAAGAATTAGAACTTATAACTTCCCCCAAGGAAGAGTTACCGACCACCGCATAGGCTTTACCATATATT
>JAZRAN010000015.1:0-4021 GCA_045634605.1 Candidatus Stercoripulliclostridium sp.
ATACCGATTATGCACCTAACTAACAGAATTCGCAACAAGTTCGGTCTAATTATCGTAGGGCTTGCAGTACTGGTAACCTTAATGTTTGCGGTATATATGTTGCTGTTTGACAAGATGGTAACCTTTATGAACGATACGGAATTTTCCGTATTTAGCGATGGTTTCGTTCAAATTATTAAGGACGTTGCAATGTACCTTATACCTATGAAGTACTTTGCGGACGTGCTATTGAATCACGAACTTTATATAGCGTATCCCGTTTTGGTTGGCATTGCAGGATTGAGTTTTATTGGCACTATATTAGTAATTGTAAAACTTTATCCCAAAACGCTACTAAATAATATAGAAGTTGAAGGCTCCGCTTTCAAGCGCAAAACCAAAAATCGCCGTAGTCCTATATTTGTAGCCCTACTTAGAAAAGAGTTTTTGCAAGTTTTCCGCTCGGTAAATTACTCTTTCCAATATTTTGTTTTGGCTTGCGCTATGCCTGTTATGGTATATTTCTGCAACAATATCACAATGCAACTTGGTAAGGACCAAATAGGTGAACAGATTGCTCTTGGTATGACGCTACTCGTTATGCTCATTTTTGCAACGGTTATTACTTCGTTTAGCGCAACTTCCATTAGCAGAGAAGGCGACAACTTCTATCACACCAAAGTCGCGCCTGTTTCTATCGTAAAGCAACTTTTTGTAAAGTTCTTTATGTATTTAATAGTTTCCGTTTTAGCAAACGGCATTTGCGTAGTCGTATTAATCTTTACTAAACAAGTAGAAATTTTAATAGGTCTTTGGTTGTTTGTAATAGTAGAATCGCTCTCTATCGGCATGACCTTGACGTCGATGCGCTTTGATATCAAGCGTCCGTACTTTAACCTTTCGGGCGAAGGTGAAGTAGTAAATAACAACGCGTCTACAACTTTGAGCGTCGTTATGGGATTTATAGTTGCAATAGTAGAAGGCGTACTTTGTATGTTTTTGTCATATCTTGCGCACGATGGATTTATCGTACCCGGTACGGAGTTCGTTTTGACGCAAGAATTGATGTATATCGTATGCACGGGCTTTGCCGGAATCTTCCTAATTTGCTCAATTTTCAACTATTGTTTCAAATTAAAGAAAACTTACGATAAAATCGCAAGATAATATACCCAAAAGGTACTATTTGGGCTACCGGCGAAACATGTTTGTTTCCGGATAAAACGTGGAATAAGGGAAAAATAAGGGAAATTAAAGGGAAAATAAAATGAAAAAGTTTTTGATAGGCGTAATCTTTTTAATACCGATAGTGGTGGTCGTGGCGCTAAGCGCTACGGGCGCTATTATTAGTTTGACTACGCCCGTAAATCCTACGGATATGGTTATTAAAGATAGCGATAACGTAGAGATTGAGCGTGGAGCGCCGATAAAGGTGGACTCCAAGAATTTTGATGAATTCATTATTATTGACGTATTGCCCGCAATCACGCAAGACAAGGCTATTACCTACGAAATAGTAGAAGAAGCGGGTGAAGGCAGAGTTGAGCTGGAAAGAATAGGGGAAAGCAATCGTTATTCCATAATTCCTATAAAAATCGGCGTATGTAAGTTGGAAATCAGAGCGAAAGCAAACGTAAACGTGTTTAGAGAAATTACCATTTACGTTACTAGCGATAGCGTAGAAACTATGATGATATACGACTCTACCGGCGCAGACGTAGGAGCGTATCGCGAAATAACCAAAAATGAAAAGTTTTACGTTGATATCAACCCTATAGACGCAGTACGCGATAATGATATTCAATGGGATTCTTCTAACACCAACGTAGCAAGCGTTTCGGAAAACGGATTTATAGAAATCAAAGGTCGCGGAGTAACGAGAATCAAAGTAACCGTTGGTGATAAAGACGGCAACTCGGTAAGCGATTATTTCGACCTGGATACCAATAAAGCAGTTGTAACTTCTACTCAAGTTTTCGTAGCGGAAAACGTAAACGCAAGTTGGATTATGGAAAACGTAGTGCTTGATGCGGATGCCGTTGTAATAGACAACGAAGACGGCACTTTTACCGTAGAAAGCGAAGACGGCGTTTGCACGATTACTACTAGCGTGGTAGGAGAAAACGATTGGGCGGTAACCGACCTACCGAGCGTTATTTACTTGAGAAACGGCGGTTATGCTCCTTACGTTAAGAATTTGATTAGTGGCGCGGAAATAAAGGACTACGAAGTAGAAATTCTAACGCCCGACCAAATTGAATATGAAAAAACAATGGGATTACTTATTCCTAAAAAGACGGGGCAAGCAGTAGTAAGGATAATTTACGGCGGTGAAAGTCAAGAAGTATCTATGCTTATCAAGGACAATCCCATTGCGTTTGAACTTGAACTTGGTAGCGGTGACCAAAAACTAGGCATACAACTAAGTCGTACTTGGGGCTTATATTGGCTGGACGAAAACAACAATCTTACTACGGAATTCAAGTTTGGTCTAATTGATAAGAGCAACGACTTTGACGTAGAGTGGAGCGTAAACGATTCTAATCTTGCAAGTATTACTCGCGTTGATGGTAGTCAAGATATCATCATCAACTTTAGCGAGAATGCTCAAGGGCAAGCCGTAGTTATTACCGCAACTCTAAAAATAAACAATTTCTTGCAAGAGAGAGTAAAACGTAGTTTTACCTTTAACATAAGAGAACAAAAGAACAGCATAAACGTCTATAACTTTGATCAAGCGTTCTTCGTCAACGGCTATCGCTTCCACAACATAGTTTTGCAAAGCGACATAGTGGCAAAGGGAAGACTTGATAATATCTCCGGTAGCGTATACGGCAATGGTTTCAAGTGGGACGCATCGGGAGTGGAAGATATAGACTATGACGACGGCGCGATAGAATTCGACTTTGAAGATATGGTAGGCGTAAGTCGTCAAGCAGAGCACGCAAGCAAATATCAAACCTTCCTTGAAGAAGGAAACGATTGTATTAACTTTGAAGATATCATAATCTTCAACGCAAAAACTTTGGAAGAAGCAGAATGGCGCGGTTCGGGCGTAAGGTCAACGAGTTTATGGCACGAAACGAGATCTCAATTTGACAACTATCCCGACGATATGCCTATAAACTTCCGTTATCTTCAAGTTTATAATACCCATAGGGGCATAGAAATCGGCTATCACTACAACGCCTTGGTAGAAGGATGTATACTTGGCGACAACGTAGACAATAGCATATTCGCTTATTATTATAACGAGAAAGGACGCCGTTATCCTGAGCGCGGAAATAAACTTACGTTACGCAATAACGTCTTCAAGATAAGTACGGGTCCGAGTGTAATGCTCGTTAGCGTGCCTACGGACTTTGATAAACTAGATTCTAGTTGTAACTTTGCTCCGGACGTTACCTTTGAAGGCTTTAACGACTTCTATAATTGGCAACGCAAAGACAAATTTTACGATAACGTTGCTGGTATGATAGGCGGATACGTCGGTATGTTCGTAGATCCGAGCAGTGGTTTGGGCAGCGCTATAAACTCGCTCTTAATGCCAATTTTGGATGACGTAATGAGGGACGTTTCCAAAGGCGACGCGGTACAAGATTTGTACTATAAGTATGCAGGCGAAGAATACGTTTCTTTCGGCGCGCTTGGAATCGGAGCATTGTTCTACTTTGATGCAAGTCACGTTACGGTAGAATCAGAAGGCTTGATGGTAACGGACCTTCCCTTCCGCGACAGTAACGGAAAACCCGTTGGTAGGATGCAGTATCTAGAAGATACTTTAGCAGGCCTTCGCGATGCGATAGGTTTGCCTAACGCAACGACGATAACTAATCCTTCGACGATAGTATGTACGGATTTCTCTAAAGGAGAGCCCGATATAAAACCCGGTGACCCCATTCCTAATAGCAAGGAACTTTATGATAAACTTAGGGGAAATTAGTGACAAATAAAGTAATTTGGTAGGAAAAAAGTGAAAAAATTTCTAATTGGCGTAATTTTCTTAATACCCATCGTCGTAGTTATAGCCCTTAGCGCAACG
>JAZRAN010000016.1:0-3437 GCA_045634605.1 Candidatus Stercoripulliclostridium sp.
ATTATCAAGCAGGCGACGAAGCAGGCATAAAGAGTGTAACCTTCAAGCTGGAAGGAAATAATGCATATGGGTTCCTAAAAGCAGAAAAAGGGGTACACAGACTCGTTAGAATAAGCCCGTTCGACTCCAACAAGAGAAGACACACGAGCTTTGCTAGCTTGGAAGTAATGCCGGAAATAGAGACGGATGACGAAATAAAGATAAACCCGGAAGACCTAAAGATTGATACTTGTCGTTCATCGGGTGCGGGCGGACAGCACGTCAATAAGACGGAAAGTGCCGTTAGAATTACGCATATACCAACCGGCATAGTAACGTGGTGCCAAAGCGAAAGAAGCCAAGTACAAAACAAAGAAACGGCTATGCGTATGCTAAGGAGCAAGCTTGCCGAGCTAAAAGAAAGAGAGCAAGCGGAAGAAGTAGCATCCATAAAGGGAGAAATCAAAAAAATAGAGTGGGGCTCCCAAATACGCTCGTACGTATTTTGCCCGTATACGCTCGTAAAAGACCATCGCACGGGATACGAAAATTCTAACGTCAACGCCGTTATGGACGGGGACATAGAAGGATTCATATACGATTACTTAATAAAATCAAACGGATAAAAAACCAAATTACGGAGGCATATATGTTAGACCTAAATCTTATTAGAAGTGATGCAAAAAAGGTCAGTGAAGCCCTTGCAAAAAAGGGTTATCAAGTAGATTTTAGCGAACTTTTGGAGTGGGACCAAACTAGAAAGACCGCTAAGCAAAACGTCGAAGCGCTAAAAGCTCAAAGAAACAAGGTTTCTGCGGAAATTCCCAAGCTAAAGAAAGCCGGTCAACCCGTTGAGCACATCTTTGAAGAGATGAGAAACCTAGGCGAAGAAATCGCATCTTGCGACAAGACGGTTGCGGAACTCGAAGAAAAAATCAACGACTTCCTACTTCGTTTGCCCAACATGCCCGACCCCGACCTTGTTGGCGGAGAAAAGGAAAATAACGTTGTCATCAAGATGGTTGGCGAAAAGCCTAACTTTGACTTCAAGGCAAAAGACCACGTTGAGCTTTGCGAATCTCTCGGCCTTATCGATTATAAGCGTGGCGTAAAACTAAGTGGCGGTGGTTTCTGGCTATATCGCGGACTTGGCGCTCGTTTAGAGTGGGCTCTCCTTAACTTCTTTATCGACGAGCATTTGAACGATGGTTACGAATTTATTCTTCCCCCGCATCAACTCGGCTACAATTGCGGACTTGGCGCAGGTCAATTCCCCAAGTTTAGCGAAGAAGTTTATTGGCTAGAAGGCGAAGAAGACAGAAAGAAGAACCGCTTTATGCTCCCCACTGCAGAAACCGCTCTCGTTAACGTTTATGCAGGCGAAATTATGGACGAAAGTATGCTACCCCTAAAAGTATTCGCATACACTCCTTGCTATCGTAAGGAAGCAGGTTCTTATAGAAGTGAAGAACGCGGTATGATTCGCGGACATCAATTCAACAAGGTAGAAATGGTACAATATGCAAAGCCCGAAGAAAGTATGGTTGCCTTTGAAGAACTACTAAACAAGGCTGCAAGCTTGGTAGAAAAACTCGGACTACACTTTAGAGTTTCCAAGCTCGCCGCAGGCCACTGCTCCGCAAGTATGGCTCGCACCTACGACATAGAAGTTTGGATTCCTTCTATGGGCATCTATAAGGAAGTATCAAGCGTATCTAACGCAAACGATTATCAAGCGCGTCGTAACAACACTCGCTATCGTGACAGCAAGACGGGTAAACCCCAATACGTTCACACCCTAAACGGCAGTGGTCTTGCAACGAGCAGAGTTATCCCCGCCATCGTAGAACAATACCAAAACGCAGACGGCTCCGTAACCGTTCCCGAAGTTTTGCGTAAGTATCTTGGCGGATTGGAAGTTATCAAATAAAGGTAGAATATGGTAGGAGTAAACGGCGGAATAATAGGCGGTGTCCTAAGGCTAATTGCGAAGATAATACTTGGCTTGTTCAAGTATCTTTCGCTTGCAATTCTTTATGCAGTAGGTGGCGTTGTATTATACTTTGCTACGGGGTTTAATCCTTTTAGCGGAGACCTTTACTCCATACTATACCTTATAGGCTTTGGATTTAGTGTCCTTCTTTCTCTCCTTATTCCCACTTACGGCAAGGGAAAGAAAGGCAAAAAAGACAAGAAGTCTAATGCGGATGACGAAGAAGAAGCTCCCAAAAATTTCTTGCAAAGAAGAAAGGAAAGGAAGGAGCTTGCTCTCAAGAAAGCCCAAGAAGAAGCGGAAGCAAGAGAAAAAGAGCAACGCGAAGAAGAACTAAAAGAGCAAGAAAGAAGGCTGGAAGAGCTCCGCGCGGAAAGGCTCAAAGAAGAAATTGCAAGGGAAGAGCGACTCATAGAAGAGTATAGGAGAGAGTCTGCTCGCGCTACGTATAACCGCTACGAAGAAACGGCTCCAACTCGCTCCGTTCCCGAAGAAATTAATTATTTTAGCGCGCCAATACAAAGAGTAGAGTATCCCATACCGAGAGAAACCACTCCGTATGCGCCAAGGGTAGAAGAAGAACAACCCCAAATTTATATGTCGGCGCTGGAAAAGGACGTACTCATCCACGAGTATTCCGATAGATTTGAAGTTTACAACTTGGTAGGTGGAGAAAAGGTGTTCTCCAAGATAGTATATAAGGACGAAAAGTAATGGAAGAAGCAGGCAAGAAGAGAATACTTCCAAAAAGAAGCAAGGTTCGCGCGTGGGAACTGGACGCTCTCCGTGGACTTGCTATTTTGGGCGTAGTATGGGACCATACTATGTTCGACCTTGCCTATATGTTCCGCTACGAGTGGCAAACGCTTGGCGCGGATGGTCTACTAAAAATGAGCGACTTTGCTCGCACCTATCACGAAGGACTATTGCGTGTTTTTGGTTGGCCGGTATTCGTTTTCATATTCTTTTTTGTTTCCGGAATATGCACGACCTTTTCTCGCAACAACGCTTGGCGTGGATTAAAGTTGGCGCTCGTTGCCGTTTGCGTGTCTACCGTAACCTATCTCATAGACGAGTATATGGGTATGAGTGGCACGTTTATTCTTTTTGGAGTGCTACATTGTCTTGCCCTTTGCATACTTTTGTATTCGCTTGTTGAGTTTATTCTTAAGCTTACCGCAAGCAAGCATCCCCATTATAGATTTATTAAGGCAGGCGTATATCTTGCTATTGCAGTAGCCTTGCTAATCGTAAACTATACGACTAACGTCACCCTTTACGACGTCAACGTATATTCCGCAACCGTAGAGTCAACCTGGTCACTGCAAGGTATGTTCGTATTTACGCGCGACTGGTGGACTGCAGACTATTTTCCGCTACTGCCTTTCTTTGCTTTCTTTATGCTAGGCGCAGGCGTATCACCGCTTGCATATCCCAATAAAGAAAGCTTGCTCCCACGTCTTGA
>JAZRAN010000017.1:0-5284 GCA_045634605.1 Candidatus Stercoripulliclostridium sp.
GGTATTTTTTACTATGGACAAACCGCAAAAGGTCATTTTAACTTCCGTTTGAAAGCCCCCAATAGGGAAACGGTTGGCGTTTGTGAAGGCGCTTATGCAGATTTATCGAGCTGTAAAAAGGGTATCGCATCCGTTCAAAAGTTCGCACCCGTTTGCGTTGAAAAGATAGAAGATCTTACCCTTAAAAAACCCATGGAACCTTTAAAGTTCCCTAAAGCAGAGGTATATCTTGATAAGCAAGGCAAATATCGTTTCCGTATTTTTGCAAACAACGGCAACTTGGTATGCATCAGCGAGTCAGGTTATGCAAGCAAGGAAAGCGCGAAAGCAGGTATAGCATCCGTTGCAAAATGGGCGCCCACCGCAGATATAATGAGCGAAAAAGATTACCAAGAACTCATCAAGAAAAAATAATTTACGTTCGTTATAATGTAAAACTAAAAGGGAGAAGATTATAAATCTTTAATTTGGGAGAATATATGAAGACTGTAAAACTAATCAATGAAAACTGGTTATTTACCAAAGAAGGTAACACAGAAACCGTGAGCGTTCCCCATTGTTGGAATGCCATCGATGGCCAAAATCAACCCAAATATTATCGTGGCAATTGTTCGTACGTTAAGACTTTGGAAGATTTGAGCGGTACTACTATCGTTAGATTCGAAGCCGCAAACTCCGTTGCCAGCGTATATGCAAACGGCGCGTTGGTTACAACCCATCGCGGTGGATATTCTGCTTTTTCCGCCGATATTACCGATTTTGTTAAAGACGGCAAATGTGAATTAAGAATAGACGTTGATAACAGCGATTTTGAAGACGTATATCCTTCTACCGCAGACTTTACTTTCTATGGTGGATTGTATCGTAACGTAACGTTGTTTACAAATCTAGGAGAAGGTTACTTTGACGTAGTAAACTATGGTGGAAGCGGTATTAAAGTTACCACCGAGCTAAAAGACGGAAAATGGCAAGTTTCTCTCTTTGGCGCAACTTTGGGTACTAGCGAAATGGTCAACTATACCATTACCGATGCAGATGGAGTAGTCGTTGCAACCGCATCTGCTCGCCCCTATAAAGAAGCCGTCGTTCAAATAGAAGACGCAAGACTTTGGGACACTAAAAATCCCCACCTATATTCCGTAAAAGCAGAGCTTATGCTCAACGGCGACGTCGTTGACGAAAGCAAAACTCGTTTCGGTCTAAGAGAAATCGTATTCGATAGCGAAAAGGGATGTATCCTTAATGGCAATCCCGTTAAGCTAAAGGGCGTATCTCGCCACCAAGATAGAGAAAACTTGGGCAACGCTCTTACCTATGAACATATTAAAGAAGATATCGATTTAATTAAGGAAGTAGGCTCCAACTCCATCCGTCTTGCTCACTACCAACAAAACCAAATCATTTATGATTTAGCAGACGAAAACGGCATTCTCGTTTGGGCAGAAATACCCGTCATTTCTCGTTGGTCAAACAAGAAACTCGATAATGCAAAATCTCAACTCGTTGAACTAATTTCCCAAAACTATAACCACCCGTCCATCTTCTGCTGGGGTGTACAAAATGAAATCACCATTGGCGGTGGCGGTAGCGCAACCAAAAAGTGCCTAAAAGGCGTTACCGAATTGAACGCGATTGCTAAGTCTATGGATGCAACTCGTCCTACCACTTGCGCCCAAGTTATGATGGCATCTCAAACCGACCCCCTAAATAACGTTACCGACATTTTAGGATTTAACATCTATTACGGCTGGTACGTTCAAAGATACGTTGATATCGACGCTTGGCTAGACTCTTTCCACGCTCAAAACCCCAACCTAAAACTTTGCTTGTCCGAGTATGGCGCGGAAGCAGTTCTTAAATATTGGTCATCAAACCCCACGCAAGGCGACTACGGTGAACAATATCAAGCCCTTTTGCACAACCACTATGCAAACGCAATTATGTCTCGCGATTGGATGTGGGGCGGATACGTTTGGAATATGTTCGATTTTGGTTCCGCAATCCGTAACGAAGGTGGCGTAGCAGGCAAGAATAACAAGGGCCTAGTTACCTTTGATAGAAAGACACGCAAAGATTCCTTCTATGCATACAAAGCATATTGGAGTGATGAAAAGTTTGTTCACGTTGGTGGCGAAAGATACGTTCTCCGCGCAATCGGCAAATCCAGAGTTGACGTATTCTCCAACTGTGATGAAGTAGAACTCTTTGTTAACGGCGTTTCCTACGGCGTAAAACAAGGCAAGCTCACAACTTATGAAGTTGATATCGTGGCAGGGGACAATGAAATCAAAGCGGTTGCAGGCGAATATACTCACGCTATCACCGTTCAAGGCGTAGAAGAAGAACCCGCATCCTACAAGTGCGACCAATCCGGCAACTTTGTTCGCAACTGGTTTGCAGCGGACGATTCAACCACTTCGGAAGACTGCTTGTCCATAAACGATAAAGTAGGCGTAGTTCTCCAAAACGCCGACGTTCAAGCAATGGTAGGTTCTAAACTTCCCATGTGGATTGCAAAACTCCTTTCTCCCTTCAAAGTAAAGACGCTACTTAAGATAGCGCGCGTTTCTCCGGAAATAGTGGGGATAGCTAACAACTTCTTGCAAACCATCAAAAAGTAAAAACACGCTATTTTAGCGAATTACTTCACAAAACCAAGTCTCCCTGCAGGGCGCAGTAGGTCAACTACAGCAACCCTTTGGGAGACTTTCTTTTGCTCGTACTTCATCTAAACTAGCGTGTTTTTAAGTGCTCCAAAATTGCTTGGGTGCGAATACCACGCATTTTAGCGAACTACTTCACAAAACCAAATCCCCCTTCGGTCATTTACGGGGAGTCAAACTCCTGTCGTGGAGATTTTTGTTTGCTAGTATCTCATCCAAACTAGCGTGTTTTATTAAATGCAGAATTCAGAATGCAGAATTCAGAATTGCTTCACTACGTTTCACTTCGCTCACAAGGAAAAATATGATTTAGATGGGTATGAAATTCTTTGAGCAAACATACCACACTTTTATTTTTAATAAACCAACGTGTTTTATTTGGGCATTCGCTTGAGTTCGATAATGACTAGCACTGCGCCTGCGATAAATGCAATTAAGTCGGAGATGGGAGCGGCAAACATTACGCCTTCTACGCCCATAAACATTGGGAGTATGACGAGTAGGGGGAGAAGGAATATTACTTGTTTAATAAGGGAGAGTATTGCGCCTTTTAATGCCTTGCCTACCGCTTGGAAGAAGGTAGTAGATGCAATTTGAACACCGTTAAGGAAGGTGAAAAACAGGAATACTCTTAGGTATTTTGTACCAAACTCAAAGTACAATTCACTGCCTTCGCCAAAGAGTGAGATTAGTGGGCGTGGCGCAAACATAAAGAGCGAGAAGGCAAGCAAGGAGAAAATAAAAGAAGAAAGGACGGCTAGTTTTAGCGTATCTCTTACTCGCTTGTAGTTTTTAGCTCCATAGTTATAACCGAAAATAGGTTGAGCTCCTTGTACTATTCCTATTATAACGGCAATAAAAATCATAGAAATCTTGGAAACGATTCCCGCTATTGCAATAGGAATATCACTTCCGTATATGGACTCTGCGCCATACTTTTTGAGCATATTGTTAGACACTATTTGTATTACCATAGTGCTAATTTGGAATATAAACGAAGAGATGCCTACGCTTGCAATAATTTTAGCAATTTTGAATTTGGGCGCAAAATCATTTATTTTTACTCTTACGTTTTTGAACTTTATGAAGTATAATGCGCAAACTACTGCGGAAAGTATTTGGCTTATTAGCGTTGCCCAAGCTGCGCCTGCCATACCCCAACCGCAAACGAATATGAATATTGGGTCTAGTACGGTGTTGAGTATTGCTCCGCTTAGCACGGAAAGCATGCTATATATGGGCGAACCGTCTGCTCTAATTATCGGGTTAAACCCGGTGGAAAAAAGCAAGAACGGGATACCAAAAGAAGTAATTCTAGTATACTCAACCGCATAATCTAAGGTTTGGTCGGTTGCGCCAAAAAGGAGCATCAAGTCTTTTAGGAAGACGTTGACGATTATCATTATTATAATACCGCTAGCTACGAGTAAGGTGGTTGCGGTACCTACTATCATCTTTGCTTTTTCGGGATTGCGTCTACCTATTTCCAGGTTAAAATTGGCGGAAGCGCCTAGGCCGACCATAAGACCTATTGCCATACAAATGGTAGTAAGGGGGAATGCTACGGAAGTAGCCGCATTGCCAAGATATCCTATGCCGTGGCCTATAAAAATTTGGTCTACTATGTTGTAGAGCGAGTTAACTAGGTTTGCAATTATGGCAGGGATTGCAAGAGAAAGCAAAAGTTTTGCTACGGGTTTAGTACCCATAGGGCTTTGCTCGGTTGCGGTTGGCTCTATTAAGTTTTCTTGTAGCGTTACTTCTTGACTCACGTTTATTCTTCCTTTGTTTCCTAGGTATTTTAGCACAAGCAAAAGTTAAACACAAACGAAAGAGAAAGAAATTAAGTATTATTATACTTAACTTTAACGTTTCCCTATTGATTATGGTGTAAAGTAGTGATATAATTAAAAAAAATGGAATTAAGCGGTATGAAAATCATAGATTTATTGACCGAAGACAAGTTGAGCGTTTCATTTGAAGTATTTCCGCCAAAGACGGAAACTAATTTCGAGTCCGTAAAAAGCGCAACCGAAGAAATAGCGTCTTTGCGCCCCGCTTTTATGAGTGTAACCTACGGCGCGGGCGGTGGTACAAGTAAGTATACGTTAGATATTGCTAAAAATATTAAAAACACCTTTGGCGTACCTTCTCTTGCGCATCTAACTTGCGTGTCGTCCAATAGGGAAACGGTTACTGCGCGCATCAAGGAGATTGAGGAAGCGGGCATTACAAACATAATGGCTCTTCGCGGAGATATCCCCAAGGAATTGGAAAACGCCGACCGCTCGGATTGGGACTTCCATTACGCCATAGATTTGATTAGGGAAATCAAGGCAATTAGCAAAGATTTTTGCATAGGCGGAGCTTGCTATCCGGAAGTACACCCCGAAAGTCGTTCGCAAAAAGAAGATATTATGCGACTCAAAGAAAAGGTAGACGCGGGTTGCGACTTTTTGACCACGCAAATGTTTTTTGATAACAATATTCTTTATAACTTCTTATATAAAATTCGTGAGAAAGGAATAGAAGCCCCCGTTATGCCTGGAATTATGCCCATCACTAACGCAAGCCAAGTAGATAGGGCGATTAAGCTTTCCGGCTCGTTTATGCCTACAAGA
>JAZRAN010000018.1:0-5261 GCA_045634605.1 Candidatus Stercoripulliclostridium sp.
GTTTGCTCCGTCTTCTACTTGAACGTTAAGTATTGCATCGTACGCATCGTTACGCTTTGTAGCGAAAAACTCAAAGTCATAAATATAAGTGGGCTCGTTGATAAATAATAAAACGTCACGGAAAATGCCGTTATTACGGAACATATCTTGGTCTTCAAGGTATGAGCCCGTGCACCATTTATGAACGACTACTACAAGTTCGTTCTCGCCTTCTTGCAGGAAAGCATCAACCGCGTATTCTTGCGTATTGTGGCTACACTCGGAATATCCAACGTAGTTTCCGTTAATATATATCTCCGCGTTACTGGAAACTCCCAAGAAAGAAAGAATATACTTTTTAGTAAGGTCGGCTACGTCGAACTTAGTCCTATATACTCCAATACTATTGTATTGCTTGTTGCCAACGGCATAGGTGTCACCATTTATGTCTTTGTCGTAGTCGCCTTCTATCTTGTTGTGAGTGATTTTATTGGGCTCGGTATAGAAAGGATACTTTATATTCGTATAAAAAGGCGGTTCGTAACCTAAAAATTGCCAACATGAAGGAACGGGAATCTTATCAAAAGAAACTGCGTCTAAATCTAGTTTTGCAGGAAGTTCCTTATCGGAGCGATAATACTTAAAATCCCATTCTCCATTTAGCACCTTTACCTTGTCGGAAACGTATCTTTTGTTTAAGATTGTGCTTTCTTGAGCGCCTTTAAGGCTGGAAAAGGGTATGAAGTACGCGCGAGAATTCAAGCGGTTTTCCGATACTACCTTGAACTTTTTGAAGTTTTCCTTGTCTTTGAGTCTGTATATCATATAAGTTCTCCTATTTTGAGTACTTTTTATTTTAAGTTTGCAATATGTGACGTTGATACTTGCGTACCTTGTACTTTTGATTTATCGGTATTTATAATCGGCTCGATTGATTGCTCTACGGAAGAATATTGCGTTTCATACGCTTCGCCTATTATTCCACCTGCGTAGACGGTAGAAAGCGAGTATATCTTTATTTCGCCCTTAACCAATATACCGCGTACGTTCATTTTGAGAGTTGTGCTATTGTCGGTTGCCCCAACTATTCCACCTGCGCTTAATGACGCGCGAGTAAGATTTACGTCCATCTTTCCACCATAAATGCAGTTGACGATGGAGTGATTTTCTAGGCTACCGAAAATACCGCCTACACTCAAATTGTTATGTATACCACCGCCTAAAACGTCGACGTCTATGTCGCCATACGAATATAAGCCGGAACTTTCATCCAAGTTATAAGTTTGCGTAACTGCGTCGTATTCCTTAGTAAGAGCGCCAACTATACCGCCAAGATATAAATTTTTAAATGCGCTCACTTGCGTTTCATTAACGTTAAAAGTTATTTTGCCATAGTTATATGAGTTATTTAACGTTGCATTTTTGACACCGCCGATTACTCCGCCAATTCTAAAATCCCCTGCGCCTGTGACTTTAATATCCAAAAACGATACGAGATGCACGTAGGCAGGCTCGATTTCAACGTAATTCTTGCGCTTGAGCGCGCTTGCGTAGCCGGCAAATCCGCCAAGATATATAACGTCGTTGCTTTCCGCAGTAGAAGTTACGTTTATTTCGCCTTTAATCGAACAATAACGCAATTTACCATTACTTGCATAATCAACAATTACGCCCAAATTGCCAAAATCATTGATTGCGCTGTTTCCCGTTACGTTTACTAAATCTAGCCCCGTAATAGTCGCGCCGTTTATTTCTTTAAACAGACCGCCGTTAGACGCGTTATAATTCTTTACTTCGTTATGGTTAAAGTGAATAGAGCCAATAAAACGCGGAATGTTATTTTCCATACCGCTTAGGTCTAGTGAATTTCTTACGATATAGGTTTTGTCTTGAGTAGTAGAAACGTTAAAAAGCTCTTCTGCGGTATGGATATATTCATCCGCATCAACAACCATAACGTTAACTACGGCAACGACCGTACCCCTAAATGAAAAATTATAGGTTGCGGAATAACCAACGCTAACCCCTTCTTCTACTTTTAGTAATAAGTCGTTCGTTAGCGTGATATAACCATCGGATATTATTTCCGTTTTGGTAAAAGACGTTAGTGGTACTTCTTCTCTAAAATTATCGTTAATCTTAAATCCCACGGTATCTTCGTGGTCAATGTAATACTCGTATTGTATCTTGCGAGAAGGCATTTTATAATCGCCTTTGTCATCGTTTTTGTTAAGAACTACCCCAAGAACAACGCCAACAACGATAGCAACTACGGCAACCGCAGAAAGAACGGAAATCAATATGATTTTTTGTTTCTTTGTTAACGGTTTACGTTGCTTAGGATTTTTTAGGTTTTTGTTTTGGTTTTCTTGAGTCATACTTTCCTTTATATCGCGCGAGATGCGCTCGCGCAATGCGTTACATACGTATATATTATAGCGCACGCGCGCAAAATAGTCAAGAGTTAATTATTGCTCCTTAATATACTGCGCTTTTGGAGCTACGCAAAAACGTCATTTAAAAAATCAAACGTCATTTAAAAAACAAAAAAGGGATGTTTCGCATCCCTTTTTATGAGTTTAGGTTTCCCTATTTGCATGTTTTGTTATATGTTTCTATTTTCAAATTATTCTTATAAAACGCCTATTCCGCTATTTCTTTTTCTGCGGGAACAACTTCACGACTAGCGGAAAGGTCATCATTCATCTTATCAAGCGTCTTCTTATCTAGGTTGTAAATGAACGCTATACCGATGAATTGTAGTACTGCGCTGAGCATATAAAGACCTGCTACCAGCCAGCACATATTGTGAGCAGTTTGCGCGCTTTGACCACCGGTACCAAGCTCTTCTATGTATCCAAGAGCGCCCATAATTAGAAGAACGATAGAAGGTCCAACACCTTGAGCTAGCTTTCTAAAGAAGGAGTGTAAGGAATAAACGGTACCTTCTTCTCTACTGCCAAACTTCCATTCGTTGTAATCAATAGCGTCGCCCATCATTGCCCAAGATACGCAAGTATAAACGCCCATACCCATACCAAATAAAACCAAGCCAATCAAGTAAACTACGAGACCAACGGTTTTGTTTGCTATTATGGGGAAGATGAACATAATTGCGCCACCAACCAAAGAAACGATAGTTCCTACTACGGAGCATTCCTTCTTGCCATATTTGTTAACTAATTTCTTTATGAAGGGCATAAACAGGAACATAGGTAAGAAACCAATGAGCGTTACGATACCGGAAAGCGATGCCATGCCAAAGTAGGTTGCAAACATTATAGTCGTAGCGGTAGATGCCGATTGCATGCCAAGGAACATACCCATTGCGGCAACCGTTGCGCCAACCGCAGGACGATTCTTCATAAAGTTGCCAAATGCCTTAACAACGTTGAATTTTTGAACGTCTTCTCCTGCTTTAACGCTATTCTCATCAACACGAATAGTAGCCGTCTTAATCATAAACAAGAACGCAATAAAGCCAAGCACACCCATTATGAGCGCTACCCAGAACACTCTTTCGCCAAGAAGAGTTTCTACTTGAACGCCGGTTTCGGGATTAATCAAAGGAGTTCCGTCCGCATTAACTTCCTTTCTCCAAATAAGCATAGGAAGAAGAACCATGGGGAAAATATTACCTACCATTGAGCCTACGCTTCTCCAAGTAGAAAGTTGCGCTCTTTCTCCGGAGTCTTCAGTAATCAATGAAAGCATAGAGCCGTAAGGTACGTTCGCAACAGTATAGCAAGCATCCCAAACAACGTAGCCTAAAATGAAGAGAACGGCTTTTAGCCAAACGTCTGCGTTAGGTACGGGAATAAATACCAATGCTCCGGCAACAAGCAGTCCGCATGCGCCAATGAAAATGTAGGACTTAAACTTGCCTAAATTTCCAAAGAACTTATTCTTATAGTTGCCCTTATCCCTGTCTATCAATGCGCCGATAATCGGGTCGTTGATAGCATCCCAAATTTGAACTACAAGAAGTAGCGCAGAAAGAAGACCCGTTTCCATCATCATATATACGAGCCAGAAAGTTTGTACCGTACCTTTAAGCGCAAAGCTCATGTTACAGCCGAAATCGCCTGCAGCATAAGCAATTTTATCTCTCATGCCAAACTTGCGATAACCATTTTCATCATACTGAATAGGTTTTTTTGCCATTTTTCATTTCTCCTACTTGTATTTGACCGCACTCAAAGAAAGCCATATCCGACTTCCCGTAAAAAATGCCTTGATCTATATTAATAATATCATACCGCGCGCAAAAGGTCAACTATGATTTTTTTACGACGTTATAAGGAATAAAGGAATCAAATTTCTTTACAAAACTAAAAAAATAATGTATTATAGATAGGCACGGAAAGATGGCGGAGCTTGGTTGAACGCGCACGACTCGAAATCGTGTGAGCACCTAAGACGTGCTCCGTGGGTTCGAATCCCACTCTTTCCGCCAAGTAAGACAGTGTTGAACCGCAAAAACGTTCAATACTGTTTTTTCTTTTAGATTCATAATTTATTATTATACCCCACTAACAGAAGTGGGGTATTTTTCTATGCAAAAAAAGGCACCGAATTATAGTATCGTGCCTTTTGCTTGATTTATTTTTTGGGCTAAAACAAAGTTTTGTTTATTTTGTGAACTTATATTGAGTTTCCACTATTGCATTTGAAAGGATATAGAATATCGTTATTTGTCTTATTTGCGTTCCATCGTGTTCTACCTCAACTTTAAGATTACTTATATTAACGTTGGCTCCATAAAAGCGCGCTGGTGAAACAACATCTGCCTTAAAAGAGTCATTCTTAACAATAACGTTTTTAAAATTGTCTTCATCAAAATTAAAGTTTCCCTTAAGTTCATTGTACGAAGGAATGGTAACATCGTTTCCACCATCAAATTCCACAATTTGGCCATTTTGTATAAGCGCATATCCCGTAACTTTTGTCTTGTAGTTTGACGGCAAATCAGTTACGCTTCCGTCCGATGGTAATAGGTTTAACTTTTCAATAGTGTAAGCAACGTTATCCTGGGTTAAAATATAACTGGAATTCAACTCAGCAAAAGTTGTTGTCGTTACAATATCTATTTCTATTTTGGAATAATCCTTATTCACCATCTCCGCAAGTGTATCATAAATAGTGGGTTTATTTGTCACGTTTAATCCACCGCCATTTGACGATGATATACCTGTGTCTCCACCAATATCTATACTTGTACAAGCAGTCATGCACATAAGGAGTAATGCTAATATCGTTAATGTTATAATTGTTTTTTTCAT
>JAZRAN010000019.1:0-4163 GCA_045634605.1 Candidatus Stercoripulliclostridium sp.
TTCCTTGAAGGCGGGTAGACTGCGCTTAATCATATCGTAAGAAACGCAGTAGGAAATACGGCAGTACCCTGGAGCGCCAAAGGTGTCGCCGGGGACTATGAGTAAACCAAGTTCCTTCGCCCTGTTGCAAAATGCGCCCGCATCGTCTTCTAGCGCCTTGACAAACAAGTAGAAAGCGCCGTCGGGACGCACGCAAGTATAGCCCATTTCGGTTAGGGAATCATAAACCAAATCCCTGTTCTTTTTGTATTCCGCAATATCGGGAGTTGCTCTAAGGCATCTCTCTACAACCTTTTGCATAAGGCTCGGCGCGCATACGTAGCCAAGCGCTCTACCCGCTCCGCAAACAGCGGAGTAAACGCCCCTTTCGTCTTCCATTTTGGGAGAGAGAGCAATATAGCCTATACGCTCGCCGGGGAGTGACAAGGACTTGCTGTATGAGTAGCAAACTACGGTGTTGTCATAGTAGTTCATAAGGTAAGGAACTTCTACTTCACCATATACGAGTTCTCTGTACGGCTCGTCACTAATTAGGTATATTGGGTGTCCGTATTCCTTTTGTTTGGATTCCAAAATGGCGGTTACACCGATTATGGTTTCTTTGGTATATACTACGCCCGACGGGTTGTTGGGGGAGTTTAGTATGACGCCCTTGGTCTTTTCGTTAATTGCCTTTTCGAACGCTACAAGGTCTACTTGGAAGTCGTCTTTCTTCATAGGAACAACCTTCAAGGTAGCGCCCGTTGCTTCGGTAAAAACGGTGTACTCGGGGAAGAAAGGCGCAACGGTTACGAACTCGTCGCTTCCTTCGTTCAAGGCTCTTAGCGTTATGCAAAGGGATGCCGCCGCCCCTACCGTCATATATATGCTATCCGCATTTACGCCCACGTTAAAGCGCTCGTTTATATAGTCGGCAATAGCCTTTCTTACGCTCGCATCGCCTTGGGCGGAAGTGTAGCCGTGCAGTAGCGCGCTGGGGTAGTTTTCCACAAGTTCCTTTATCGTATCGTTTACGCATTTGGGCGCGGGTACGGAAGGATTGCCAAGAGAAAAATCGTAGACCTTATCGGCGCCTACTTCTTGCGCTCTCTTCTTGCCAAACTCAAAAAGTTCTCTAATAACCGAGCGTACACTACCTAGGTAACGCATTTTTTCGTTATACATATTTACTCCTTTATATATGGGAAAATCCCTAATTGCTTAGGGAAATTCTCGTTTAATATCAACTTTTATTTTATTATCTCTTCTTTTGGAAGTTCCAAAGGTCACGGCACATATCTTCCAAGTTGCGCTTTGCCTTCCATCCGAGTTCCTTTTCCGCCTTGTCGGGACGAGCATAGCAGGTTGCGATATCACCTGGACGACGGGGAGCAATTTTGTACGCTACTTCGTGTCCGCAAGCCTTTTCGAAAGCCTTTACCATATCGAGAACGCTGTATCCTACGCCGGTGCCTAGGTTTACCGCATCAACGCCGTACTTGGTGATATTTTGTAGCGCTGCAAGGTGGCCTTCCGCAAGGTCCATAACGTGAATATAATCACGAACGCCCGTGCCATCGGGAGTATCGTAATCGTCGCCGAATACGTTAAGGTAAGGTAGTATGCCGTGAGCAACTTTCGCTACGTAGGGCATAAGGTTGTTGGGGATACCTTTGGGGTCTTCGCCTATTAGACCGCTTTCGTGAGCGCCAACGGGGTTAAAGTAACGGAGAAGAAGGATGTTCCACTCTTTGTCTGCAACGTAAACGTCACGAAGGATGTTTTCTATCATAAGTTTGGTTGCGCCGTAAGGATTGGTGGTGGAAAGGTGGCAATCTTCATCAATGGGAAGTCTTTCCGGGGTGCCGTATACGGTAGCGGAAGAACTGAATACCAACTTCTTTACGTTATGAGCGGACATAACTTCCACTAGGGAAAGGGTGCTTACGATGTTGTTGCGATAGTAAAGCAAGGGCTTAGCAACGCTTTCGCCAACTGCCTTTAAGCCTGCAAAGTGGATGACTGCATAGATTTCGTTCTCGGTAAAAATCTTTTCTAGGATATCCTTGTCGCAAACGTCACCTTCGTAGAAGGTGATAGTCTTGCCGGTAATTTTTTCTACGTTTCTAACTGCGTCGATATTGCTATTAGAAAAGTTATCAACTGCGACTACTTCATAGCCTGCGTTCAAAAGAGCAACGTTGGTGTGGCTTGCAATATAACCTGCTCCGCCTGTAACTAAAATCTTCATATTTTACTCCTTAATTTAGGTTTATTCTTTACTTTTTCGTTATATTCTGTGTTTTAGGCTATCTTTGATGCCTTGCTATCCTTGATATTTGACGAAAGCATCGGGCTCGTGGAAGGTCGGCTTATAGGTAGGACTTAGGGCGTAAAGGTTGAGCTCGCCGTCCGATTGGAAGTCCTGACGATACAAGTTAAAGTATGCGTTATCCCTATCAAAGCCGAGCGTTTTTAGGGCGTTTAGGTCGACTTCCCACTCGCTTTCCCAACCGCTCGCAGTCCTTTTAGTCTTGCTCGTGAAGGGCGGAGTTTCTAGGAAATCGATATCGATTTTACCATTGCCGTCGTTCGTTACGACTGCCGAATACTCTACGCCGTCGGGGTTGACTTCGAGTTCTAGGTATCTATTTCTTTCCCCAAGAGTTAGGAAAAGCTCTACCACGTCCCCTTCGTATAACTTATCGTTATACGATTGACCTTTGGAGATTATATCACTATCTGCGCAAATAAACAACAATTTTAGGCTATCATTTTTGGAAAAAAAGGCAACTTCCGTCACCTTTTTTGGATTACTTCCCGTTACGTTTTCTTTGAGAGTTAGTTTTCTTTCCATTATATATACTTTTTGACGATTTCGTCCATTTCTTCAAAGTGCTCTTCCATCTTTTCTACCATCTTCATTTGCGTACGGCATCTGTCTAGGTTGTGGCCGGGACGATGCGTCTTAAAGTAATGGTCGCCTTCTAGGTAGTCGGTTAGGAAACGCATACCGCACTCGTAGGTCATAAGCATGGCGCCAAAGGAAAGATTTTCCTTTTCCGTTTCGGTAAGAGCGTCCTTTACTTCGCCAAGGAATCCCTTGCAATACGCTTCGTAGAGTTCAAGAGAAAAGTCTACTTTTGATAAATCCTTTTCGTCTTCTGCGCCCAAGTTCGTTCCACTCCTTATGCTGTCGCCAAAATCGTATAGCACGGAGCCTTTCATAACGGTGTCTAGGTCTATTACCGTTACGGGATTCATACTTTCCACGTTGACGAGTACGTTGTTTAGTTTGGTATCGTTGTGGGTAACTCTAAGGGGTATATCTCCGCTTTCTATTAGGTCGAGTATAGCCGAGCAATACTTCTTCCTACGATAGAACCAAGACACTTCTTCCATAACTCCACAAAGTCTGTCTTCTACGTCTTCTTCCACTGCTTTTGCAAACTTTTCAAAGCGGTTTACGGTGTTGTGGAAGTTGGGTATGGAATCCTTAATCGTTTCTGCGGGATACCCATTGAGTAGTTTTTGGAACTTACCAAAGCCTACGCCACTTACTTCAAATTGCTCTTTGGTGGGGGCCGTTTCTATGCTTATTCCGCCGTATACGAAGTTGTAGGTGCGGTAGTAACCTATCTCGTCGTTGCCGTAGTAATTTTTGCCGTCTAGGGTAGGAATTACCTTTAAGCAATCGGTAGTATCAAGGCCTTCTTTTACCATTTGATTATAGATGTGCGTAGTAACGCCGACTATGTTTTGCATAAGTCCTTCTACGTCACGGAAAACCTTATGGTTTACCCTTTGCAGAATATAAAACTTGCCGTTACTATCGGTAGTCTTATAGGTATCGTTGATGTGTCCGCAACCGTATTTTTCCGCCTTAACGATAGGCGCATCCACTGCGAATTGATTGGCGATAGCGATAATTTTTTCCATACTTATTTCCTTTTTTCAAATGTATATTTGTAGTGATTTTTCCTTACAGCAAATGCAAAGCGTTGCTCCGCATTTGCGTTAACTACTCCCTAACGGGAGCGATAACTACCACCTAATCGGTGGCGATAACTACTTGCTTACGCAAGCGTTAACTACTCACTGCGTGAGCGTTGCGGAATGCGGAACGCGAAACGCGGAACGCGGAACGGCTTCGCTACGTTACACTACGCTCACAAGGAAGAGTG
>JAZRAN010000020.1:0-8047 GCA_045634605.1 Candidatus Stercoripulliclostridium sp.
CACCAATCTCCGTCAAGAAATACACTATTCGGTAAATCCTGTTTGAGCTGTTGGCACACAGTTGTTTTTCCAACTCCCATAGTGCCACCAATCATATATAAAGTTTTCATCATTCACACCTACAAATTCTTATTTATCGGTGAGTTTATTATATCAAAAAAACGAATATAATTCAAGTTGTTTTACGTGGACAAAAGAAAACTCGGCTTATAGAACGCCGAGTTTTTCTAAATTATTCAATTAAAATCCCTATGGGAAGAGCGATAAAGAGTTCTTTTTTTATGAAATGCAAATTGGTTAAAAGTGTGTCTTCTAAACACGCTTTTTTAACATATACCAGTAGCCGTTAGGATTATTCGGTATCGGCTCTTTATGCTCTACGTACTCGGGCAAGAAAGGTAGTAGTTTCGCCATAAGTTGCGAGATATTCTTGGACTCGTAGTTTTCGGGGATAAAGTCGGAGAATTGACGCTTCATACGGCTACCGATATTGCTATAATACGCAACGCCTTCTTCGCTGGACTCAATATCGTTTTGTATGATTTCTTTGAGCGCTTGGAGTTTTTCTTTTTCTAGTATGCAAACGGGTTTCTTGGGCGCATTAGACTTAGTTGTATTCTTTTTGACTTTTTGTTGTTTTCCGCCTTTTGCCGTTTCCTTTTTAGCGCCCTTGGGAGTCTTTTCCTTCTTGACTTCTTCTTTTATTTCTTCCTTTATTTCTTCCTTTACTTCTTCTTGCGTTTCTTCTTCTATGCTTTCGCCTAGATACATAAACTCGGAAAATGCGTTAACGAATTCGTGTATCGCTCTGCTCCTTTCTCCCATACCGATTACTTCTTTATTTTGCTCGCGCAATTCTTGAGCAAGACGAGTAAAGTCGGAATCGTTGGAAACTAAGCAGAAAGTGGTTATGTACGGCTTTTCATACAAGATTTTCATTGCTTGTATTGCAAGGGCTATGTCGGATGCGTTTTTGCCCACAACGTAACTGAATTGTTGAACGGCGGTCATAGAGTAACGACTTGCTTCGTTTCTCCATCCTTCTATTTGCTTTGTCCTATAAACGTACTTGCCGTTAGTTTTGGTTTGAGCGCCCGTTATCTTGGTCCAGTCGGCAACTACCATCTTGACCAAAATTTTGCCCTTTCTTTCCATTGTATCTATAATTTGACGGGCATTTTTATAGGATATGTTTTCTGCGTCTATCAATATCGCTATTTTTGAGTGTTTATCGTAATCCATAATCTTTCCTTATCTTAATTATTATTGCGCGCGTAATGCGTCTATTGGGTTTAACTTTGCCGCCTTTCTTGCAGGGAGTATGCCAAATATTAAGCCAACCGTTACGGAGAAACCTACTGCTAATAAAACAGTCGTTGCTTGGAACGTAAAGGTATAACCTATTAAAATTGATGCAACGTAAGCGATAGTTGCGCCAAGCGCTACCCCTAGGATACCACCTAACACACTTATTATAACCGCTTCTACCAAAAATTGCACCAATATTGTAGAAGGTTTTGCGCCGAGCGCCTTTCTTAAACCTATTTCCATAGTCCTTTCACTGACGGAAACGAGCATCATATTCATAATTCCTATTCCACCTACCAAGAGAGCAATAGCCGCTATTCCGCCCAACATACCAAGTATTAGGTCGGTGATAGTTACTACTATATCCATCACTTCTTGTTGGTTAATTACGTTATAACCGCTAGTTGTCCCCAAAATTTCTGCGCATCTATCTTCCAGTTGAGAAACAACTATGCCCATATCTACGCCGTTCTCAACAACGGCGTCAAAGGTCTTAACCAAACCAATTTGAAGGTCTCTCATCGCAGTAGTGTAAGGAACTATAAGCGAATAATTGCCGGCCGTATCAAGCCCGACCAATTCGTTCATAACGCCTATTATAACAAAGTCCATATTCAAAATCTTTATGGTTTCGCCCACCGGGTTATAATTGCCGTACAAATTCTTCCAAATGCCATAGCCTAAAATACAAACGTGGGTTGCGTTATGAATATCATCATTATTTATCGTCCTACCCGACTTTAACGAATCGTTGGAAACAAGCTCGAAGTAATAGTTATTTACACCCATTACGCGCGTTGCCGACGTATAAACATAGTTATAATTAGACTTTGTTTCATCGGGAACCAGCGTATAAACCAAATTTTTGCGTACGGTAGGAGATACTCCGTCTACGCCGTCGATTTCCAGGAAAGACTCCATTTCCGCATCGGTAAACCCTTTTCTTACGTTCGTATTGGTAATTTCTACCGTTATCCTATTGCCACCGAGCCCGGAAAGTTGGTCTATGACGGACGTCGTTACGCCTTGTCCTATCGTTATTAGCGCAATAATAGACGTTATGCCTATTATGATGCCAAGCGTAGTAAGAAAAGTACGCATCTTGTTCATAAGAAGATTTTTGAAACTCATTTTAATGATATCTCTAAACATTCATAAGTCTCCTTCTTCTTTCTCTCAAAGTAGACGTTTCCGTCTTTTCGACTTCTCTTTTTTCGCCGTTTTCATCGTACAACCTTTCATACTCGTCTTGCGAGTATATTCTACCGTCAAGTATATGCACGATGCGACCCGCTTGTCTTGCAATCTTGGGGTCGTGGGTTATCATAATTATAGTTTTGCCTTCTTTGTTCAATTCTTTGAACAAGTCCATAATTTGCGCGCCCGTTGCTTGGTCGAGAGCGCCCGTAGGCTCGTCGGCAAGTATGATAGACGGGTCCGTTACCATTGCGCGCGCAATAGCAACGCGTTGTTGTTGTCCACCGGAAAGTTGCTTGGGTTTATTGAGCATCTTGTCGCCAAGGCCTACTTTGTTTAGTAACACCATCGCCCTTTGCTTTCTCTCTTTGCCGGGCACCTTTGCGTAAATTAGCGGTAACGTTACGTTATCAATGGCGCTCATACGATTGAGTAGTTGGAAATTTTGGAAAACAAAACCTATATCACGGTTTCTAACCGCCGCCAACTCTTTATCATTTAGCCTGCTTATATCACGACCATTAAGGACGTAGTTACCACTAGACGCAACGTCTAGACACCCTATAATATTCATTAGCGTACTCTTACCACTTCCCGAAGGGCCTAGGACTGCAACAAATTCCCTTTGGCAGACTTCAAAGTTAACGTCGAATAATACTTGCAATTCGCCGTCTCCCATTGGGTAAGATTTATTTATTCCTTTCATAGAAAGGATTGTCTTCTTATTGCTAAACATAATTATCCAAGAATAGAGCTAATGAGTGATGATTCTGCCTTATAAACTATCTTATCGCCTTCTATAAGAGCGTTTTCGTCCTTTGCGTTTTTGACTTCAACAGCTGCTTCCGAGCCGGTAGAAAGTAATACCTTTACGTATACTCTTACTTCCTTGTTATCACGCTTTACCAAAACGTAAGGATTCTTGCCGTCGTCGTAGAATATACATTTTGTGGGAATAATAAGCTTGTCCAAAACGGCAGTCTTTTGTACCCTTACGGCAACGGAATAGTTTTCTAGTACTTCTTCACGGAGTACCATATCGGTTATATCTACGCCTAGAGCTTCCACCTTTTCGGGAGTAAGATTTTCGTCATAATATGCGTAAGATGAATATTTTAGCGTGATTTCTCCCTTTCTCTTAGCTACTTGCGCAGCGCTGGATACAAGATTTGCTTCATTTGTTAAATCAAGCTCGTCTTCCATTCCGAAAACTATCTTCGCCTTAACCGCATAGTAAGCTATGCCCGAGCTATAACTGCCCTTTACAATTTCTTGTATGTCCGCAACCACCTTTCTTCCGCCTAGCGCGTTGATGGTTACGCCTGCATACACCTTTTTGCCCGCGCGTAGCTTTGCGTCTATATCCGCAACGTCGTATTCTGTAACGGTAAATGACGTATAAAGTTGAGAAACAGCTATCTTGAATACCTTATGGTCGACAGTTAGCGTGTCGCCTTCTTCTATGGTAAGGTTAGAAATCGTGTATTCCATAGCGGTGATTGCTTCGGTAACAGTAGCCTTTTCTATGATTTCCTTGACGTAATCGGTGGTGATAGTTACTTTATCATTTGCGTTAGTAGATATCTTCAAATATTCGCTAGGTATGGCAAACGGATTGTCTTTATTACTCAAAAGGAGCATCATAACAAAGTCGGAAGTAGTAGAATCGGGGCTGAGTTTTCCGTTCAAAATAGCATCGTCTTTGGCTTCTTCAAGTTTGGACCAATCAAAGAAGTATGGCATAACTTCCATTATGACTTGATTTTCATCCGTAGTAAGTAGGACGTTTTTGACGTTTTGGAAGTCGGGATTAACGTAAGTTACTTCATATACGATGGGCGCAGTATTAGAATTTATTATTGCATAATTCCAATTAAATTCTTCACCTTCATAGTCGGCAATGGAATCTATATCCGTAACGTCGTTAACACAAGCAAACAAAGGTAAAAAATTGTTTATGCCTGCGCTTGCGACTACGCCACTAGCATTTATGGAAGTGGAAAGGGAGCCACGTGTAACGGATGCTTCCGCAGTAGGAACTTCTTCCTTCTTTAAGGAAATTACGACAATGGTCGCAACAAGCGCTAAAATAACTAACGTTACGACTACTATAATAAAGATATTTTTCTTGGTCCAAAACTTTGTGTTCATGTCCTTCTCCAAAATTTTATGTTTAATGATAACATATAATTTATTTAGAGTTACATTAAATATAAATGTTTTTTATTTTATTTTGCCTTATTTTTACTTTTAGTTATGTTAAATAAGCACTCAGAGAGTGCTTAAATCTAATTAACCTTTCTTATTTCGTTGTCACCTATTACTTCGTAACCTACAACGTAGCCGGACCTTATCATACCGCCTAAGTCACGCAAAAACTCATACTTTTTCTTTTTATGAAGAGTAGTCATAAGCTCGTCTATCGTCTTGCACTTGCCTTCATCAAGTAGTTTTTGTATCTTTTTGGAAGTCGTTGCCGTGCTAAACATTGCGTAACTTGCAAGGCTTGCGAGAAGGAAACATATTATACCGGGAAGCTTATATCCTTCAAGCAAAAAAGCAATTAATATACCCGTTACGGCAAGCGCAAAAAACACCGAGCCGTATACGTATTCTTTTATGGGTTTCTTTGCAACTAAATTCGCCTTGATTACCCCTTCCGATATGCGTTTTTCTTCCACGATTTCTTCCACTATGACGGGCTCTTTCGCAGGTTTTTCTTCCACGATTTCTTCTACGGAAACCTTTACCACCCTGCTTTCTTCTTCTATTGGAGTTATATCGAATTTTACCTTATCGTCCATTTTATTCTCCCATTAGTTTGAACGCATACTTCTTAACGTAATCTTGCGCTACGGCCATAACCTTATTGTACTCCGTTTGATTTATGGCAAGAAACGGGTCGGGGATAGCTTTGTACTTTTCTCCCGTCGCTTCGCTTAGGTTTACGTATTTAGACCTAAGTTCTTTAGGCAAGCACCACTTATGCGAGCGAGTCATTCCTATTATAACGTCGCTTGCTTGAAATAAACTTAAATTATCCTTAATATATCGTGGCTTATGCGCGTCTATCACGCTTGCATTAAACCCTTCCGCCAGCAACGCCTTCCTTGCTTTGGGGTGGAGTTTTTTAGAGCGGTTAAACACTGCCCCGGAGTTACATTCCGTAACGATTTCTTTGAGTGACGGATACTCTTCCATCAATCTTTTGAAGTGGAATTCGCAATACGGACTTCTACATACGTTGGAACTACATACGAATAAAATTTTCATATTAGTGGATATTGTTATATAATTTGATTTCTTCGCCTATAACTGCGATTATGCCGTTATAGTCTGCGGTCGCGTATTGAGAGCTTCTTGCGTTTAGCGTAACGCGGAATCTTACGGTAACGGTTGCTTTGTTACGATAGTTTGTATATATAGCAATCTTGGGTTGAGTTCTGCTTAGGAAAGGCGTGCCGGTAGAGTATCCGTAGCCGTGTTGTCCTAGCTTCATTAAATCAACCTTGCCGATTTCCTTACTGATTGCTTGCTCATCTCCGTCAAGATAGTTTACGTCCGCCATAAGAAGTATCTTCTTGTCGCCGTCCTTCACAAAGAGCGCAACTGCGTTTTCATTTTCGCCAAGGTCTGTTTCCGTTGGGTCTTTCGTATTAAGGAATCTTAACTTATAGGTACCCAAACTGAATTCTTCGGTAGGTATATCTTGAATAAGTTCTATTCCCCTAGCGTTAACGGCATTAACCATTTGATTATAAACTTCTTCGTTATCCCACTCAACTACTTCTTGTTCCTTTATAAAATAAGGTTGATATCTCTTAAGATAGGCTTTACCTACGGTGATATCTTCGTCTGCAAGTAGCGTATCAAATCCACCTATGTGGTCGGAGTGTGAGTGCGTGCCTAATATAAAATCAAAGTGTACCTTGCCGTTTTCATCCGCAAAATTATCTTTAACGTATTTTAGCACCCTATCTTCAAAGCCTTTTAACTCAAGCTCGGGAAAATTCCTAGGGTTATCGTTATCTTCGGCGCAGTCTATCATCGCAAGACGCCCTTCCGACTCTAGAATTATACAATCCCCACTTTCCGTATTAAGAAAGTGTATCTTATTGCCGTTTGCTACTTCCCCGCGCTCAAGGGCTTCTTTATAGTCTGTAGGTTTGTTTAGGTACGTGGTAATACCATAAATCATACCGTAAGACGCGCACAATAGCACGAGTCCGGTCGCGACCAAAATGCCGATTAACGCCCAAATAATTTTCGTCTTTTTCTTACGTGGACTTTGCTTGTAGTAATCAATTAAACTTAGCGTTTGTTGCGCCATATTTTTCTCCTAACAACGTGAAAGATGTTCATAATATTCTTTTTTGACTTCTTCGGGAGCTACTATCTTTATGTTTCCGCCACTCGTTGCGCACCATCCAAAGAAAGTAGGACTTACTCTTACCTTAACCTTAACTCTAAACGTATTATCCGTAAGTTTTAACATGCTAACTTGCTCGCCAAACTTGTCAACAATGCCGTCAACGGCGCTGTTTGCGCACTCAAGAGAAACTTCCGTAAGCTCACCCTTAAATAAAGAAAACGCTTGCTTGCGATACTCTTTTAGGTCAAAGTCTTTTAACCACTCTGCTTTAGTTATTTTAGTGGATTCGGGGAGTACTTTGTCCATTTTGTCCACCCTATACGTTGCAACGTTTTCGTACTTATCTCCGTAAGCAAGAAGATAATACTTGTCTTCCATGGCAACAAGCGATATGGGATTGACAACGTAACGCTTTCTCTCTTTCCTATAAAGCCTTGTGCCTTCTACGTCGTAATCAAAGTATAAAAACGAGCATTGCATATCGTTTCTTATGCAAGAATCAATCGTAGTAACCGCATTAAAAACGTTCTCATTAGAGTGCTTTGCGCCTATTATGGCTTGCTTTTTCTTTAAGTTTTCTACCTTCGCCAGTCCTGCAAGCGAAGAAAGTTTATTTACTAACTCTACTGTCTTCTTTTCCGTAATAAAACTCGCCGATTCTACTGCATCGATTAGTACTCTAAGCTCTGCGTCCGTAAAAACTCTTACGCTAAGATAATATCTGTCTTCGCCGTCGACTTCCATTATACCAAAACCCCAATTTTTTAGGAGCTTTAAGTCTTCTTTAACTTCTTTTATACTACTTGGAAGTCCTTCTAAGTTTAGTCTTTCGGCAATTTCAAACGAGCCTAAAGCAACCGAGCTATCGGTGTGATTTTTGAGTAATTGATATATTGCAAGCGGTCTTATCTTTTGATTTTCTTTCATTATTCTTCGTCGGTAAAATATTTTAACGCTTCGTCATAACCCGCAAAGCCTTTGCCCATTATGGTTTTTTTAGCATAAAGCGAAATATATGAGAACTTTCTAAACTCTTCTCTTTCATTAATGTCGCTTAGGTGAACTTCTACCGTGGGAATACCAACGGTTTTTAATGCATCCAAAATAGCAATAGACGTATGGGTATATGCACCTGCGTTTATGATTATTCCGTCATATACGTTATATGCT
>JAZRAN010000021.1:0-2158 GCA_045634605.1 Candidatus Stercoripulliclostridium sp.
CTTTGTGGTCTACCTATATATCGTGGCGCAATAAAAAACCTAAAACGCAAAAAGATTACCGCTGCCCTACTCATAAGCATCGCTATGACGGCAAGTCTTATTATGGGCATACTTATGGCTTTTGGCATAGGACACTCTCACGGACACGGCAGTTACTTTTTTGCTTCCGGCGAAATAGCCTTCCTTATGACTCTCGGTCAACAAATAGAAGGCGTAACGAGTAGGAAATCTCGTAGCGCAATCAAGGCTCTCATCGACGTTACCCCCGTCCTTGCAACGCTCAAAACGGACGATGGATTCGTTGACGTAAACGTAAATACGATAGAAGTCGGCGACGTTCTCCTTTGCCGTCCGCACGAAGTCATTGCTATCGACGGCATAGTTATATCGGGAGAAGGTAGCGTTGATACTTCTTCTATCACGGGCGAATACGCTCCGTTTGACGTTACTCTCGGCGACAAAGTTTACGCAGGTACGAAAAATCTTGACTCCGCATTTGAAATTAGGGCTACCGCAAAGAGTACGGAAACCACCCTTTCCAAACTCATAGATTACGTCAAGGTTGCGGAAAAGAAAAAGGCTCCTTTCGTAAGGCTTGCGGACAAATGGGCAAGTTACTTTGTTCCGTCAACCTGCGCCCTTTCCGTCATCGTTTTCCTTGTCGCGCTATTCGGCTTTAAGGTAGACGCGCTTGACGCAGTACAAAGAGCCATAACCGTGCTAATAGTCGTTTGCCCTTGCGCTATGACTCTCGCAGTACCTATCGGCGTTGCTGCGGGAATTGGCAACGCAAGCAGAAAGGGTATTCTCGTAAAAAGCGGTCAAGCATTCGAAATGCTTTCCAAGATTAAAGTCGTTTGCCTAGATAAGACGGGCACGCTAACGGAAGGCAAAATGCAAGTACAAGAAACGCTCCCATACGGCATTGGTAGGGACGAACTCCTATACCTTTCCGCATCCGCAGAAAGTAAGTCCGAGCACCTTATTGCAAAAGCAATTTTGAGCGCGTACGACGGAGAAATAACGAAACCTACGGAAGTAATAAGTCAAGTAGGAGTCGGCGTAACGGCAGTAGTCGACGGCAAAAAAGTACGCGTAGTAAAACTCTCGTCCGTCCTTGATAAAACGCCCAAGGAAGAACAAGAAAAACTTCTTTCCGCTCCGTCCACGGCAGTTGCCGTCATCGTTGATGATGAATACAAAGGCTCAATTCTAGTGACCGATACTATTAGAACGGGAGCCGAAAGTACCATAAACGAACTAAACGCTATGGGCATGAAGACTGCAATGTTAACGGGCGACAACCTTAATTCCGCTCGTCTTGTAGGTGACTCCGTCGGCATAAAAGAAGTCCGCGCGGGACTACTGCCCGAAGGCAAGGTGGACGCCGTAGAAGAACTAAAAAAGGACGGCAAGGCGCTAATGATAGGAGATGGCGTAAACGATGCTCCCGCAATGAGCGCAAGCGACGTATCTCTTGCTATGAGCGCTATGGGCAATAGCGTTGCAATAGAAACGGCGGACGTATCTCTCCTTTCTAGTGACCTAAAGAAAGTACCCTTCTTGCTCAAACTTTCTAGACTTACCTTCCGTCTAGTTAGCGCAAACATCATCCTTTCCCTTTTGGTAAGTTTTGCTTCCGTCATCCTTTCTTCTCTCGGCACGTTGGATGCGGTAAGTGGAGCGTTAGTCCACAACGCAAGTAGCGTGTACGTATGCTTGTCGGCAAGTCTACTTCTCTTCTACAAAGGAAACAAATAGTAGTCAATTTTTCCGCTCCCGTTGCATATACTTTCCTATGACTAACAATGATTTGGAAGCGCTTGCAAGAGCGTATAATGCAGAATTAAGGGGGGCGGAAGAACCCAATATTCAAGAAGCCCTAACCCTAATAAACGAGCAAATTTATCTCCTTTCTCGCTTGTCCTACGGGCGCAATATCGTGGGCTATATCATTTCCACAAAAGAGTGTGTAAAAGAGCTCATATCGAGCGTAAAAACGCCTTCCCGCAGGTCGCTACCAAGGGAAGGCGGTATAAATCGAGTTCTTAGTTTGGAACTTGAACTTTTGTCTGTTTTGGACGGCTTGAACGCGCCTAATATCCAAAAGGTTTTAGAGTATGAAAACAGGGCGTTATGCCTTATTTGCCATCTCGCT
>JAZRAN010000022.1:0-1899 GCA_045634605.1 Candidatus Stercoripulliclostridium sp.
GTCGCAGACTTTTCTACCGGCGGAGCGAATAAGAGTAGCGTAGCCGTCATAGGAAACGGCGCGTTTATGGGTTGCGCGGGACTACGTACTTTCCACCTGGATAGCGTTGCGGAAATCGGAGAAAATTCTATCGAATGGGACGGAGTAAGCAATTTGACGATAAACCTTCCAAAAAACGATGGAGTAGGAGTTGTCAAGTCTACTAGCAATCCAATAATCATACCTAACGAGCAAAGCGGTACGCTTAGCATCTACGCTCCCGGCGGATTGCGTGACTTATATGAAATCAGTGTAGGTTGGTCAAAGTATTTTGATTATTTCATTTTTAAGTAATTAGTATTATTTGAGTATATAGAGCATATCCTATAACGGATATGCTCTTTTTTGTTGTCAAAAAGAGCCAAAATGGGCGTTTATGCCCTAAAATTCGACCGGATTTATGATTTAAAATGGAGATGCGCGTGTTAATAGTTACAAAGAAAAGAACTTTATTTACTTTAATAGTTGCGTTAATAACGGCGGTTGCGCTAACGATAACGCTTGCGGTTAGCGGAGTTGTTTCTGCGAGCGCCAAGGAAAAGCGCCTAATACCTATCTATTCCGTCGACATAGATAAAAACGTAGCCTTGACTTTTGACTGCGCTTGGGGAGCTACCAAAACGAGAAGTATTATGGACGAAGTGGAAAAGCACGGCTATAAATGTACTTTTTTCGTTACGGGGTTTTGGGTTGATGCAAACCCCGAGCTTATAAAAGAAATATGCTCTCGTGGTCATCAAATAGGCAATCATAGCGAAAATCATCCACATTTGAGTAAGGTTGATAAAGAAATACTGACGCAAGAAATAGACCTTGTAAACGCCAAAATAGAGCGTCTTACGGGCATAAGGCCAACGTGTTTCCGAGCGCCGTTTGGCGAATATGACAATAGGCTTATGAAGGCGCTCCGAGAAAGGAATATTTATTGTATTCAATGGAGTGTAGATAGCCTTGATTGGAAGGGTATTGGAGGCAAAGAAATAACGGAAAGGGTGGTAAATAGGCTAAAAAGTGGCGATATTGTGCTTTTTCACAATGATAGCGACCACGTTTTGGATGCGTTACCGCTAGTGCTTGGCTCGGTAAAAAACAAAGGTCTTAATGCGGTCAGAGTGGACGAATTAATCTACAAAGACAACTACGTCATAGACGGACAAGGAAAACAAACCCAAAATGCTTAAATTACGTTAAGGAGTAATATTTATGGAAAACCTAATGGAAAACAATTTAGTATCACTTTCGGGAAAAATAAGTGAAGACCCCGTGTTTTCGCACCAAGTATTTGGCGAAGGCTTTTATGAAACCAAGATGGAAGTAGAAAGACTTTCTACCCAAAAAGACGTTATACCCGTTACTATATCGGAAAGGCTAATACAAGAAGTAGACTTGGAAAAAGGCGATTATTTGACGCTGGAAGGTCAATTTAGGAGCTATAACAAGATAATTGACGGAAAATCTAAGCTAATGCTTACCGTTTTCGTTAGAGAGTGCAGTGATAATCCTTTGATGGAAAACGAAAATTCCGTAGAGCTAACGGGTTACGTTTGTAAGCCACCCGTATATCGCACGACTCCGTTTAAGAGAGAGATTGCGGACGTGTTAATTGCCGTCAATAGGGCGTATAATAAGTCGGATTATATTCCCTGTATTGCGTGGGGAAGAAACGCAAGATTTGCTTCTAGGCTGGAAGTAGGCGACAAGGTTGAGCTTGTAGGTAGAATTCAGTCTAGAGAATACCAAAAAGTGTTGGAAGACGGCTCTAGTCAAGTAAGAGTTGCTTACGAAATAAGCGTAAGTAGAATAGGATATTCGGAAGAAGAATAAAAAAGTCGTTACAAATTGCCGTTTATGTGTAAGTCG
>JAZRAN010000023.1:0-3147 GCA_045634605.1 Candidatus Stercoripulliclostridium sp.
AGTAACACGCCTTTTTTACCTAATTCCGCTATTCTAGTAAGGTCCGTATGCCTTCCATCTACGGGAGTATGGTCAATCTTAAAGTCGCCGGTATAAAAGATTAGCCCTTGCGGAGTATCTATTGCAAGCGCAAAAGAGCCGGCAATAGAGTGCGTAACAGCAATAAATTCCACCTTGAAATCATCTATCTCTATTACGTCGCCATCTTGTACTACTTTACCCTTAGACTCTCCTTGATTGTTCTTACGCAATTTATTATCCAAAAACGCTATCGATATGTTAGAGCCGTAAACAGGTACGGGTATATCTTTTAAAAATACGGGGAGCGCTCCTATATGGTCTTCATGTCCATGCGTTAAAAAGACCGCTTTTACTTTATCTTTGTTCTCTAATAGATAGGTGTAATCGGGAACTATATAATCTACGCCGGGATTAATTTCCGGGTCGGGAAAAGTCATACCGCAATCAATCAGTATGATAGAATCTCCATATTCAAGGGCGGTCATATTCTTACCAATTTCTCCTACACCGCCTAAAAATATAACTTTTAACTTTGATTTTGCTTTTTTACCCAAAATTTTTCTCCTATTATTTTAATCTAGAATATTATAACCCAATTTTTAGTATTATTCAAGTGTCATATTTAGGTGAATTTTAGCATTTTATTAAAATTGAGTATTTACATATTAAATTTTTCGGTGTATAATATTACAAATTATTCTATAATTTGGAGAACTACTATGAAAGTTTATAATTTTTCTGCAGGTCCTAGCATGTTGCCGGAAGAAGTTAAACTCTCCGCGCAAAAAGATTTTATCGATTACCAAGGTAGCGGTATGAGTGTTACCGAAATGAGCCACCGCTCTAAATGGTACGATGCAATACACCAAGAAGCAGTTTCTCTATTTAGAGAACTTATGAATATTCCGGAAAATTACGACGTTCTTTTCGTACAAGGCGGAGCATCAACCCAATTTGACGCTATTCCCCTTAACTTACTCCAAAAAGGTAGAGCTGACTACGTTGTTACCGGCAACTTTGCAGGTAAGGCGGAACAAGCCGCAAGAAAATACGGCGATATCCAAATCGCGGCTTCCAGTAAAGATAAAACCTTTACTTATATACCCGAAAACGTAACTTTCCGTGATGATATCGATTACGTTCATATTACTCAAAACAATACCATTTTCGGTACTCGCTATACGGAAAGAACTTTCCCCAAAGCAAATGCGCCCATCGTTGCAGACCTTTCTTCCAATATTCTTTCCGAAGTTATCGACGTAAATAAGTATGGCCTTATCTACGCCGGCGCGCAAAAGAATATTGCTCCCGCAGGCGTTACTATCGTAATAGTTAGAAAGGACCTTGTCGGCAAGGAAATGCCCATTTGCCCCACCATGCTTGCCTACAAAACTCAAGCGGATGCAAATTCTCTCTACAACACTCCCCCTTGTTTCTCGATTTATATGGCAATGCTAGTATTCCGCTATCTCAAAAAATTAGGCGGTGTCAAGGCAATACAACAAATTAACGAATATAAAGCAGGCTTGCTATACGACTTTATCGACAACAGCGCGCTCTTCACCAACCCCGTTAACACTCTTGACCGCTCCATAATGAACGTACCTTTCGTTACCGGCGATGATGAATTAAATGCAAAATTCGTAAAAGAAGCCGAAAAAGCAGGTCTAGTTTCACTAAAAGGCCACAAGCTTGTAGGCGGTATGCGCGCAAGTATCTATAACGCAATGCCCGTAGAAGGCGTAAAGGCTCTCATTGAGTTTATGAAGAAATTTGAAGTGGAGAATAAAAATGTACGATATACTTTGTCTGAATAAAATTAGCAATAAAATATACGACGTTCTTACCGATGAATATGCGGTAAGCGATAAAACGGAAAGCCCCGATGCTATTCTAGTCCGCTCTTTCAAGATGGATGAATATGAAATCAACGATAACCTTCTTTGCGTAGGAAGAGCAGGCGCAGGCGTTAACAATATTCCCCTAGACAGAATGACTGATGCAGGCGTATGCGTATTCAACACTCCCGGCGCTAACGCCAACGCAGTTAAAGAACTCGTTATTTGCGGTATGTTCCTTGCCAGCCGTGATATCATCGGCGGTAACCAATGGGCAAATACTCTAACGGGCGCTGACGTTCCTAAACAAGTAGAAAAAGGCAAGTCCAATTTTGGCGGTACGGAAATACTCGGTAAAACCGTAGGTATCGTAGGACTTGGCGCAATCGGCATCAAAGTTGCAACGGCTCTTAACGCTCTTGGAATGAAAGTCGTAGGTTATGACCCCTTCTACAAAGGTAACGCTGACTTTATTAACGTTGTTAATACTTTGGAAGAAATCTATGCTGTAAGTGATTATATCAGTTTACACCTTCCCCTACTTCCCACCACTCGTGGTATGATAAACGAAGATGCTATCGCTAAAATGAAAGACGGCGTCATCATACTAAACATGGCGCGTGGCGAACTAGTTGACGTAAGCGCAGTTAAGACAGCGCTAGAAAACGGCAAGATAAGAAATTACGTAGTCGACTTCCCAAGCGAAGACTGCTTGAACGTTAAAGGCATTATCGCTATTCCCCACCTTGGCGCAAGCACGGAAGAAGCGGAAGAAAACTGCGCTATCATGGCAAGCGCGCAAATTAAAGAATATCTAGAAAACGGCAACATCGTAAATTCCGTAAACTTCCCCAACATCAAAGTCGAAAAGGAAAAAGATAATCGCTTGACCGTCATCTATAACGCAGGCACAAAGGCTCTTGATGAAATAAAGAACGCAATAAGCGGAATCGATGCAACCTTTAACTACGCAGAACGCGGTACCGTAGGTTACGCAATCATTGATACCGACAATACCATTTCTCTTGAAGCAGACGAAAACCTAATTTCCACTATTGCCGACCTTGACGACGTAGTAGGAATTAGAATTCTTTAATAGTTTATACCAAAAATTAAAGGGAGCATTTGCTCCTTTTTTTGTTAACTAATTCTATCTTAGATAATCGAATTTCTTTCTTGAATTCTTTTTGTTTTTTACTACTTTATATATTATAGGTGTTAAAACCCCTACCAAAACCATAGCGCCAAGCATTATTCCACCCGTTATTAAAAGAAGATTCATAGGATA
>JAZRAN010000024.1:0-8703 GCA_045634605.1 Candidatus Stercoripulliclostridium sp.
GGCGTAAAATATAGCGATACCGAAAAGTACTTTGTACTTCATTCTTACTTCGGCTCGGCTACGGAATTAGACTTCAAAACCCTATTCGATAACGATTGCGCCATAGGCGGTTATACCCCTATAATAGAAAAAATTTGCTCCTACGCATTCAACTCAAACGATACGTTGCAAGTAATAAAGTTACCCATCAATATTAAACACGTTGATTATCTTGCTATCTCGTCTTGTAGCGCGCTAAAAGCAATATATCTTCTCGGCGACTCGTCTTATACTCCTTATTCTTACCACATTGAGCAAGACGGCATCAACTCAAGTTTCTTGCACGCGGACTTTAAGATTTACGTACCCTTGCCCTTGGTTAACGCATACGTTTCCACTTGGGGAGCAAAGTGCAATTCCATACGCAACAAATTCGTAGGCCTAGTATGATAGCAATATACGTTCTTTCGGCATTATCAATTATTCTTGGTGTTTTGAGCGGATTTTTTAATTTGCGCGTAAACCCTACTCGCCGTATATTTACAAAAGGTCTTGCTTCCATTCTCTTTCTTGCAGTCGCGCTAATCGCTATATATATTAAAGGCGCTTCTTTATATGCAGTATTAGTGCTGGGCGCGCTTATTCTTGGCGCTATCGGCGACCTATACCTTTGCCTAAACGCAAATATTGCACTAAAAGAAAAAACTACAAACCTATTCTTTATAGGTGGCGCAAGTTTCTTTGCAGGGCACGCGCTTTTTATAGTTGCATATATCGCTTGCGTGCCTTTCCCACTTTACCTTATACCTTGCGCGCTTATTCTCCCTATCTTACTCGGCGTTGCCTTGCTCGTCGGCAAAAAGAAAATTTCTCTTGGCAAGTTAACCCCCTTTGCCTTTGCTTACGGCATAATACTAAACTTGATGCTTGTTGTTACCATAAACGCTTTTGCCCACGATTATAACAATGCGTTTGGTATCATAAGCCTAGTTGCTGGCATACTGTTCGCTATTTCCGACGGCGCGTTATTCTTCAAAGAATTTTCGCACCTAAAGGGAAATCCCATTCTCATATACGTTGTCTTGGTAACCTATTACGTCGCGCAATGCTTGTTCGCTTGCTCTATTTTATTCTATTAATCAAAGGAAGGCGCTATGAAAAAATTAACTTCTCTACAACTTGGTTTACTCGTAGGCTCGGTAGTTATTATTTGCCTTGGAATAGTTTTTCTACTTTCAGCAATGCAAATCCTACCACTCTTTAACGCTATCACTAACGCTCTTGGAAGATACCTTATCGTAATAGGTACTATGAGCGCAGGTATAATGCTCTTTTCTAACGTAGCGCTTACCATAGAAGACCAAAAACTACGCAACGGACTTACCATAGGTATTACCGCTTTCGCATTTGTTTTGACTCTCCCCCTAGTTTACGTCTTTATAGCAATATTCCCCGCAAACGTAGGCATTATGGGTTTTGTCGGTAGAGAAATTATGATGCTCGACACCATAGTCGCAGGTTTCCACGGCTGGTTTGGAAGTGGCGCTTTCGTATACGTCGTATATGCGTTTATGCTAGTCGTAGCAATAGTATTCCTACTCGAGCCCCTAGCCGTTGGCATTCTTGCCCTAAAAGGAAAAACTTTGGTATTATTCAAAAAAGGCGGTCCCATGTTTAGCATTGACGAGCTACCCGTACTAAAGAAAATAAGAGAAAAGGAAGAAAAAAACAATGATTAGTCCTTTTGAGCGCACTCGCATACTCATAGGTGACGGCGCAATAGAAAAACTACAAAACGCTCGCGTAGCAATATTTGGCGTGGGCGGAGTCGGTGGCTTTATTGCAGAAGCTCTTGCAAGAAGCGGAGTCGGTAGCATAGACCTTTACGACAACGACGTTGTGTCCGCAACCAACCTTAATCGTCAAATAATTGCTCTTAACTCTACCGTCGGAAAATACAAAACCGACGTTATGAAAGAGCGCATATTAGATATAAACCCCGAGTGTAAGGTTAATTCCTACAATCTTTTTTACGACGCAGAAAGCGCAAAAGAAATCGACCTTTCCGTCTACGACTACGTTGCGGATGCAATAGACTCCGTAAAAAGCAAAATCGAACTCATAAGGCGAGCAACGGAGCTTAACGTACCAATTCTTAGCGCAATGGGGGCAGGCAATAAACTTGACCCTACTGCATTTGAAATAGCGGATATATCCAAAACGTCCGTTTGTCCACTAGCAAGAATCGTGCGTAAAGAATTAAAGGAATTGGGTATTAAACACCTTAAAGTATGTTATTCCAAAGAAATTCCCTTGACACCACTACCTTCCTGTGATAACTGCGGTAAAAAAGTTACCCCCGGCTCAACCGCCTTTTGCCCTAGCGTAATGGGACTAATTATGGCAAGTGAGATTATAAAAGACCTTTCCAAATAAAAGAATAAAAGAGCCCGCTTGCTGGCTCTTTTTTATTTGTGGAGGAGGGATTGAGAAATTCAATTAAATTGTACGAAAGTCTACCGGCAAGCGGAGTATAAAATCTCTAAATCGGTCTCTTTCGTTGTATATATTCTATCAATCGTTTTTGAATTCTAGCGGGAAGAGATACTGAAAGTTTTGTGAATAATCATTGAGACGCGTATGAATTACCCGCTATCTATTGATTAAAAGGTATTTTTTTGTTAAAATATGACTAATACCAATTGGAGTTAACTATGAACAAGATAAAATGTATTCTTTTTGATATGGACGGCACCCTTTCCGACACCCTTGACGACCTAAAGGTTGCATTAAATTATACCCTAGAAAAACTTTCCCTACCACTAAGAAGCAGAGAAGAAACCTTGAGTTACGTTGGCAACGGCATAGACGCTCTGGTTATGCGCGGACTTCCCGACGATGATAAATCACGCTTTGATGAAGCTCTAAAAATATTCAAAGATTACTACAAGGAGCACCTAACGGACTACACTCGTCCTTATGACGGCGTAAACGAGTTACTTGACGTCCTAAAAGAAAAAGGACTAAAAATCGGTATAGTTTCCAACAAATTGCAAGCGCCACTAGAAGAAATAGTCCACTCCTTTTGGGGTGATAAAATAGATGCCGTTTGCGGTATAACCGACTATTACTCCCCAAAGCCAAGTCCCGATATGGTTAACGTTTGTCTTACCAAACTGGGATGCTCTCTTGAAGACGCTCTCTACGTAGGCGATAGCTTGGTCGACGTAGAAACGGCAAACAACGCAGGCGCCACCTTTATTGCTTGCTCTTGGGGATTTGCGACCAAAGAAAAACTCGTTAGCGCAGGCGCAAAAGAGATTATAGACCACCCGGAAGAATTACTAAAATATATCGTATAGGTTACCACTAATGACTGATTTGCATCCCAAAAACTTGCTTTCTCAAAAAGAGATTACCTTCCAAAGCATAAAGGTAAACGATTACTCACGCTCTTTTGTGGATGAAATTAGTTGTTATGGTAAAGAAACGTTAATTTCCGTTTTTGCGGATATGCTCTTTATACGAGAGTTTGAAAGCACGTTAAAAAATTCTAGGAATTCCACTCTTTTAGGTTATAAGTTTTCCTACCCAAGCCACCTTTCCATAGGTCAAGAAGCAGTTGCAGTCGGTCAAGCGCTTGCGCTCGATAAAGACGATATGATTTTCGGCTCACACCGCTCACACGGAGAATTCCTTGCAAAATCACTTAGGGCAATAAGGCTCCTTGATGAAGAAGAGCTTACTGCTATTTTGGAAAACTATCCCACCGACACGTTTTCCGCAATAAAAGACAAGTTACAAGGAAACGTAAAGGAAAACGCTATTGCTTTTATTCTATACGGAGCCTTTGCGGAAATATTCGCTCGCTCAACGGGACTACAACGCGGTCTAGGCGGTAGTATGCACTTGCACTTTACCCCACTTGGCTCTTATCCCAACAACGCAATAGTCGGCGCGTCTGCCCCAATTGCCGTAGGTAGCGCTCTATACGACCGCATAAACGGTGGAAATAAACTAACCGTTGTCAATATAGGCGACGGCGCTCTAAACTGCGGAGCGGTATACGAGTCAATTGCTTTTGCTACTATGAATCAATACAAAGGTTTGTGGCAAGATAAAAAAGGCTTACCCCTACTCTTCGTTGTGGTTGATAATCTTTACGCGCGTGGTGGAAATACTAAATTAGAAACAGGCTCGTATGATAATCCAGCAAGAGTTAGCGCGGGCTTTACTACCGACCAAATGCGCTCGGAGTCGGTTAACGGCCTAAACCCATTTGCCGTAGCGGACGCAATAAAAAGACATCGCAAAAGCGTCTTGGAAGGTCAAGGCGCATCTCTAATAAATTGCTCTACGTATCGTCACGAAGAGCATAGCATCGGCGATGCTCCTAGCCGTGAAAGTAAGGAAGTGGAAAGTTGGAAAGCGCTCGACCCCATAGTAACTTATGCAAAACTCCTTATAGAAAACGGCGTTATCACGGAAGAAGAGCTTAATGCCTTGCGTAAGGACGTAAATCAAAAGGTTACCTGCGCATACGCCCTTGCAATAGACGAGTCCGTTAGTCCTTGCGTCGACCTTAAAAAAGACGAAAAAACCGTTTCCAAGTACGTCTTTAATAATCAAACGCTAGCAAAAGAAAAGGTAAGTTTACCGCTAAAAGACAGTGATTTATACCTAAATTTAAAGAATAAACCGCAAAAAGAGTTTACTCTTCGCGACGCTATCTCTCTTGGTATTATGGAAGGATATTTGTCTTATCCCAAATTCGTTTGCTATGGCGAAGACGTACGCGGATGGCAATCTAAAAATTCCGTTTTCTATGGACTGGAAGAGTATCTTCCGTACGAAAAACTATTCAACACACCTATTGCGGAGTCGGCAATAGTCGGCTCGGAAATAGGCTATGCTTTGCGTGGCGGAAACGTGCTGGCGGAACTTCTTTACGCAGACTTCTTAACGCGCGCTAGCGATGAAATCATAAACCAAGCGTCCAAGTGGCAATCTCTTTCCGGCGGTACTATTAGCCTACCTATGACGCTAAGGCTTTCCGTAGGAAGAAGTTATGGGGGACAACACTCGCAAGACCTTTCCGGTTTGATAGCAAGAGTAAACGGCTTGAAGGTATACTATCCCGCTACTCCCACGGATATGCTCGCTACGTTGCGTTACGCCATTTCTTCCAAAGACCCGGTAATCGTATTTGAGCCAAAAGAATACTATGGAAAAACCGAAATAACGGCAAAAATCCCACAAGAAGAAAATGCGCTAGAAGATACTTCCATCAAGGTAAAAGGCAATAACGCTACTATCGTTACGATAGGCCCTACGCTCTATGACGCAATAGACGCCAACCTAGAAAATGACTTAGGACTGGAGATAATCTCGCTCGTTTCCCTTGCTCCCATCGATTATGCGCCCATAATAGACTCCGTAAAAAAGACGGGTAAACTCATAATAATGGGAGAAAGTTCGTTTAGTAGTGGAATTATGACGGACGTTTGCGCGCATCTTCAAAAGGCGTGTTTCGACTCGCTTAATTCTCCTATCGAAATACTTTCCACCGATTCTACCATAGTTCCGCCAAACGGCGCAGAGTCTGGTTATTACAACCTAAAAGAGTCCTTAATTTCTCTTCTCAAATAGTAATTAGCAACAAAAAAAACGACGCGCATAGCGTCGTTTTCTTTTTTGTTTTTTAGTTATTAGTCCAAAATCTTGCAGTAATCACTCATATATTGATAGTTTGCAATATCGGTCCAATATTCATCAAAGTAATAAGTGGTAGAGAATACCAGTTCACTTTCAATAGAGCCCATCCAAGTATCTTCCGCTAGGAAATAACGGGGGTAGCCGTTGTCCCAAATTTCAATGGTTTGGTCAAGTTTAGTATAGTGAGCGTTATCCATACCGGAGCTTGCTTTAAGGTTGGGAAGAGTAATCTTTTCCGGAGCTTTTTCTAGGTCAAGCTTGAGCTTCAAGGTATAATATCCTTCTTCTTCATTATAACTTACTTCTGCGGAAAGGATGGTTTCTGCAAGTACGTCGTGGTCGGTCAAGCGATAGCCGTAATCGTGCTTTGCGAGTTCGCCCATTTTGCCTTCTCCCCAAGGAATATCAAAGGAAGGATATCCTGCTTCATCAATCGTGGGGGTGGGTTGAGAGTTTTGGTCGGGAGCAACGTACTTGTAACTTTGGTATTTATCCATAGTATCATCGGTATAACGAGCTTCTGCAAAACGAGTGCTATCACCTGCTATTGCGCCCATTATAGCGGAAAGCATTTTGATTGTAGGATTGTTGGTGTCTCCGCTAATGAAAGCGTATTCCGTGTAGTGTTCCCTATCTTGATTGCGTACGTTAAAACGATATCCTGCAACGGGTACGCCTAGCATAGTGTTGGTGTAACTGGTTTGATAAGCTACGTTCTCTGCAGTGCAGTACTTTTCGGATGCGATTGCATAAAGTTCCGCAGCAAAGGCCTTGACTGCAGCTTCATCGGTTGCATCGGGCATAACTAGGTCTAGCTTTTCGCCTGCAGGTTTTTCACCCGGCTTAAAAGCTTCCGCTTGGGGCACTTCTCCACCGCCCATCAAAGGGGCAATAAGTCCTGCAAAAACTACGCCTATTACAGCTATTGCGCTTAGCGCTGCTATACATTTTCTAAATCTTTTCATCTTTTCTCTCCTATTTTATATTACGCATCTTCACCAAGCATTTCAAGCGCGCTCTTGGGAACGGCCTTACTATCGCCGTGCTTTACGAAGAACATAAGGGCGATTGAAATAATTACGCAAACAACTGAATACAAGAACAAATACTTAGTACCCCATTCGTCCATTATTAGACCTGCAATAAAGGGGGTTATTGCTTGAGCCGACATCGTTGCGGTGTAATAAAGTCCGGTATACTTACCAATAGTTGCGTTGGAAGAAAGCTCAACAACCATCGGGAAGGTGTTAACGTTACCTATAATCAAACCAAAGCCTGCGATTAGGTAGAAGATTGCGTATAGATATACCGCATAACTGCTGGGCGTTGCGGCAAAGAAGAATATCAATAGATAGCTTATTACTGCAAGTCCAAAGCCGAGCATAATAGACTTTCTTCTACCAATCTTTACAGCTAGCCAACCTACGGGAATAAACGCTACTGCCGATACGCCCATAGATACGCCACTGATAACACCGCCTATACCTGCCGATTGACCAAGAGTCTTGGTGATATAAATAGACAAGTTGGAAGATATTGCGTTGTATCCCATAAACCACATAAAGATGGATGCAAGAATAAGGAAGAAAGATATCATTCTCGCTTTCTTTGCTTTACCGGTTTCTAGCGCAAGCGTTTCTTCCTCCGCTCCGCCTTGTACTTCATCTTCTTCATCGTTACTTATGCCGTACTCTGCGCATAGGTCTTGACATTCCTTAAAGAGTACGGGCTCTTTGACGAATATCATATAGCAAGCAAGTAGGATTAGCATTGCGCACGCTACTGCAATAAAGATTGCTAGATATCCATACGGATTTATCATAAAGGTTATGGTATAAATCAAGAACGCAACCGCGCCACCTGCGCCACCTGCTAGATTTATCATTGCGTTTGCTTGCGAACGTAAGGGCTTGGGGGTTACGTCGGGCATTAGAGCAACTGCGGGAGAACGGAAGGTTGCCATTGCGATTAGAACGAGTAGAAGTACTACCATATAAAGAACTAGGGGAGTGATGTTGCCCATAGTTATCTTTTGGAATATTTGGTCGGTGGCGTAACTATTGATACCCGTCTTAACAAAACTATTGTACTCGTCGGTAAACTCAGTGGTGCCTTCTTTGAAAGGATTGAGAGCAATATCAAGATATGCTTCCAAGGAATCTCCACCAAAGTCTTTGAAGTATTGGCGGTCGCAATAGTCGGAGTTGTTTGCGCCTTCGTTATAAAGCATCGTATAAAGCTCTTCTGCGTTATATACCTTGCCTTCGTGGTCGGTGTAGGTATAGCCTTCTTCATAAGTCGCAGTAATTTCTGCGCGCAAGTTGAGAGAAGACTTTAGTTGCGCGTTAGAAGTAATCGGGACAAATATCATTATAATAACGCTTGCAATGGTGCCTAGCACGATAAACGGCGTACGGCGTCCCCACTTGGTGTTAGTCTTATCACTGATTTTACCAAAAATCGGGAGCAAGAACAAGCTCAAAAGGTTGTCCGCGCCCATTATCAAACCGCGCAAACTGTTAGAAAGACCAAAGGTGTTCTCAAGAAGTAGCGGTACTACGTAATCGTATGCCGTCCAGAAAACTTGGATGACTGCGAACGCAAGACCTACTTTAAGGGTTCTCCAATAGTTAAGTTTCATTGTTCACCTCTACAAAATTTATCCTTATCCATTATAAAGGAAAATGTTTCTTTTTTCAATACCAAATATTGAATTTATATATAAAATATAATATAATTTATGTATAATACATTATTAAACAAAACAAGGAGTTGTCTATGGCGAAAAAGATTAAGCTAAAATTTAACAACACCACCCTATTCATTCTAATCGCAATTGCGGTAATTCTCGCCCTTGTAGTAGCTCTTGCATTTAGTCCCGTTGGTCAAGGTCTAATAGATGGACTTAGCGATGCAGGCAACCAAAACGGCGGAAATGGTGAACTAAAACAAGTTGTTCAACTAGGCGGAAACGTTAACGTAGGCACTAGTACGATACTAGAAAACGTT
>JAZRAN010000025.1:0-7694 GCA_045634605.1 Candidatus Stercoripulliclostridium sp.
GCTTTGCAAGAATATCTTCAAGCCCTTGAAGAGGCAAAACAACGCGATCATAATAAGTTAGGTAGAGAAATGAGTATTTTTATGACCGAAGAAAGCATTGGTCAAGGCCTACCTCTCCTTATGCCTAAGGGTGCAAAGCTCTTCCAAATCCTAAATAGATTTGTTGAAGATGAAGAAGAAAGACGTGGCTACGTTCGTACCAAGACTCCATATATGGCAAAATCTGATCTTTATAAGATTTCAGGACACTGGGATCATTATCAAGATGGTATGTTTATCTTTGGCGATGAAGCAAAGGATAAAGAAGTATTTGCTTTACGTCCTATGACTTGTCCTTTCCAATATATGATTTACAAGAATGGTTTGAAGTCATATAGAGATCTTCCCATTCGCTATGGTGAAACATCAACCCTTTTCCGTAACGAAGCAAGTGGCGAAATGCACGGTTTAATTCGTGTTAGACAATTCACTATCTCGGAAGGACATCTTGTTTGCACCCCTTCACAATTAGAACAAGAATTTAAGGGTTGTCTTGACCTTGCTATATATATGCTAAAGGCAGTTGGTCTTGACAGTGATGTTAGTTATCGTTTCTCCAAGTGGGATCCTAACAATACCGCTAAATATATTAATGATCCCGAAAAGTGGGAACGCGCGGAAAGAGAAATGCAAAATATCTTGGATAACATCGGTTTAAAATATTCCGTTGGTATTGATGAAGCTGCATTCTATGGTCCCAAACTAGATATACAAATTCGCAACGTTTATGGTAAAGAAGATACGCTTATTACCATCCAAGTTGATATGTTCTTGTCAGAACGCTTTGATATGACCTACGTTGATGAAAACGGCGAAAAGGTATATCCATATATTATTCACCGTACTTCAATCGGATGTTACGAAAGAACTATGGCTCTTCTAATTGAAAAATTCAAGGGAGCATTCCCCGTATGGATGGCGCCCGAACAAGTAAGAGTTATGAGCCTTACCGATCGTACCGAAGCTGAAGCAAACGAAATTCGCGATAGCCTAAGACTTGCGGGCATTAGAGCGGAAAGTGACGTTCGTTCCGAAAAGATAGGTTACAAGATAAGAGCCGCTCAACTTGACAAGATTCCTTATATGCTTATAATAGGGGATAAGGAAAAAGAAGCCGGCGTAGTTGCCGTTCGTTCAAGAAAAGACGGCGATCTCGGTACGATGACTTTTGATGAATTCCTAGCAAAAGTAAGTAAGGAAGACAGAGAAAAGGTTATATGGTAAAAAATGCAAGATTATTTTGGCGTAAAAGTAAAATTTTGCGCCAAAATAATTGACATATAATTTTGTTTAAGTTAAAATAAACGCAGTAAAGAAGAAGTAATTCTCACCGTAAGCATTAGTTAAACGGTTAACAAGTTTATTTCATTATACGACCTTGCATTAGTGTGGCGTATGAACTTGTGGTGAGAAGTGCTTTAGCGCTTCTTTTTTATATGTTATATAATGTTCGCACGTACGTGCACACATATATACGAAGATAGGAGGACACACGTATTTTTAAAGATTTATTAATTAACTCGGCAATTAAAGCGCCGGAAGTAAGGTTGATTGATATGGACGGTTCGATGGTCGGAGTTGTTACTACTGCTCAAGCTCAAAGAATGGCAGATGAAAGAAATCTAGATCTAGTACTCTTTTCGCCCCAAGCCGTACCGCCTGTTTGCAAGATTCTTGATTATGGCAAATATCGTTATGACCAAATCAAAAAGGATAAGCAAGCGCAAAAGAATTCTAAGGGAACCGAAATAAAAGAAATTCAACTCAGTCAAACTATTGACATCGGCGACCTTAAAACCAAAGCAAAACATACTCGCGCGTTTATAGAAGACAAAAATAAAGTCAAAGTAACTATTCGCATGAGAGGACGTCAAAACGCTCACCCCGAACTTTCTGTAGAAATGATGGCAAAGTTCTTCGAGATGGTTTCCGACGTAGCTGTAAAAGAAAAAGAACCCGTACTAGAAGGTCGCAACGTTACTATGATGCTTGGACCTATCCCCACTAAAAAATAATAAAATATATCCACATAAGGAGAATAGATATGCCTAAACAAAAAACCCATAGCGCATCAAAGAAGCGCTTCAGATTTACCGCTAGCGGTTTGCTTAAGAGAAATAAGCAAAACAAGAACCACATTCTTAACAAGAAGACCCGTAAACGTAAGAGAAACCTTCGTCAAGGTGGATACGTTCACGAAACCCAAGCAAAGACCATAAGCAATATGATCTATGGACAAAAGTAGTAGGAGGACACGGTAATGAGAATTAAGAGAGCAGTTACTGCACTAAAAAAGAAAAGAAAAATAATGAAGCAAGCTAAAGGTTACTTTGGCGCAAAGAGTAAACTCTATCGTGTAGCTCGCGAAGCTGTTATGAAGTCCGGTCAATATGCATACGTTGGCAGAAGACTTAAGAAGAGAGATTTCAGAAGACTATGGATAGCTCGTATCAACGCAGCAGCAAGACTTAACGACATTTCTTACTCTCGTCTTATGCACGGCCTAAAGGTTGCTGGCATCGACCTCAACCGTAAGGTTCTCGCTGACATCGCTGTTAACGACGCAGCAGCATTTACCGCACTTTGCGAACAAGCAAAAGCTGCTATTAAATAGTTAACTTGAGCCTTCAATGATTTGAAGGCTCTTTAATAATTTATGAAGATAATAACGTCTCCTCAAAACGAAAAAATCAAGGTTATTCGTAGCCTTGGCGACAAAAAGGCGAGAGCTAAGCACTCGCTATTTATCGTGGAAGGAGTTAATCTGGTTGGCGACATGCCACTAGGTTTTGCAAGCGAACTATATATTGCGCAGTCAAAGGCGGAAACTCTATTACCCATTGCGGAAAAGCTAGGCATAGAGCCGACTTTGGTTGCCGATTTCGTGTTTGAAAAACTTACCGATACCGTTACTTCACAAGGCATTTTGGCTGTTTGCCCTTTGCCTAAAAAGAAAGAGATAACTTCTGACGTAGTAATGGTGCTGGATGGTGTTTCGGATGCAGGTAATATGGGCACTATAATTAGGACCGCAGTTGCTATGGGGGTAGAAGATTTTATTACCATAAACTGCGTTGACCCGTACTCACCCAAAGTCGTTCGTTCCACCATGGGTGGAGTTTATTATGCGAATATAGTTCCTTTTTCTTACGCGGGCGCATGCGACGCGCTTGCGAATTATAAAGTAGCCGTTCTCGATATGGGCGGTGAAAACGTGTTTGATTACACGCCGGAAACGCCCCTTGCTTTGGTAGTTGGCTCGGAAGCTCACGGAGTAAGCAAGGAAATGCGTCAAAGGGCGAACAAAGTACTTGCCATACCAATGTATGGCAACAAAATAGAGAGTTTAAACGCAGGCGTAAGCGCATCTATCGTACTTAGCGCGGTTGCAGACAAACTTCAAAAATAAACAATTAGGAGATAATTATGTCAGGACATTCCAAATGGGCTAACATTAAAATTAAGAAAGGTAAAACCGATGCTGCAAGAGGTAGCATTTTTACCAAGATAGGTAGAGAAATAGCTGTTGCCGTTAAGGCCGGCGGACCCGATCCCGCTCTAAATAGCAAACTTCGTGACGTTATCGCAAAGGCAAAGCAAAACAACATGCCTAACGATACTATCAATCGTTCTATCAAGAAGGCAAGCGGTGAACTTGGTTCTGTAAACTATGAAGAAATGACCTATGAAGGTTACGGCGCAGGCGGCGTTGCCGTTATCGTAGAAACCCTTACCGATAATAAGAACCGTACAGCAGGCGACGTAAGACACTTGTTTGATAAATACGGCGGTTCTATGGGACAAACCGGTTGCGTTTCTTTCATGTTTAAGAAGAAAGGCGTTATAATCGCAGAAAAGAATATGGACGAAGACGAACTCATGATGCTCGCTCTTGATGCAGGCGCAGAAGATATTGAAGCTGCTGACGACGTATTTGAAATCTATACTTCTTCTTCAGATTTGTACACCGTATCCGATGCGTTGAAGGCAAGCGGAGTAAGCGTTCTTTCTGCGCAAGTAGATATGATTCCTGATAATGAAGTTGATCCCGAAGGACATCTTGCATCAGTAGAAAAGATGATTAACCTTTTGGAAGAACTTGATGACGTTCAAAACGTATATCATAACGCAATTCTACCCGAACCCGAAGAAGATGAATAATATGTCAGTAAAAGATATTTGCGAACGCGCTAAATTACAAGCAAATACTTTCGCCGGAGTATCTACGGAAGTAAAAAATAAGGTTCTTTTGAGAGCAAAAGAACTTATGCTTGAAAAGAGCGAAGAAATATTGATTGCTAATAAAAAAGACTTGGAAAAAGCCGAACAAAACGGCAGGAACGCAGCTTTTATGGATAGACTTGCTCTTAATGAGCAACGCATAAACCAAATGGCGGAAGGACTGGACGCAATAGTCGCTCTACCCGACCCCGTTGGCGAAGTGGTGGAAGAGTACGAATTGCCTAACGGCCTTGCAGTAAAACGCGTACGCGCTCCGCTAGGTGTAATAGGTATTATTTTTGAAGCTCGCCCTAACGTGTCCATAGACGCTGCGGCACTTTGCATAAAGAGTGGTAACGGCGTAATATTACGTGGTAGTCGCGAAAGCACTTTTAGCGTAGGAACCTTAGTCGGTTGTATTAAATTGGCGCTAGAAGAAAACGGAATTTCTCCGGACTTAGTAGGATTAATTGAAAGTCAAGATAGAGAAGCTACTGCGGAAATGCTCCGTGAAAGCAAATCTATAGACGTAGTTATACCACGCGGTGGAGAAGGACTCAAAAAGGTTGTTCTTGCTAACGCAACTATGCCTGTTATAGCATCTGCCGGTGGCAATTGTCATATATACGTTGCGCCAAGCGCGGATTTAGAAATGGCTATACCCGTTATCTTGAATGCAAAAACTCAACGTCCTTCCACGTGTAACGCGCTAGAAACTTTGCTCGTTGATAAAAAGGTTGCTACTGAATTTGTCCCCGTCGTTTGTCAAGCTCTTAAGAACGCAGGCGTAACGCTCAATGGAACTGATGAAGTAAAAGCTATCTATGATGCAGTTAACCTAGTCGGAGAAGAAGAATTTGCTCGTGAATACGATGACATGATTATAAAAATTAAATTGATTGACGGCGTAGAGAATGCAATTTCTCACATAAACCGTTATGGAACAAATCATAGTGATTGTATTCTTACCAACAATGAGCAAGAGATAGAAAAGTTTACTAAGGAAGTTGACAGTTCCGCAGTATACGTTAATACTTCTACTCGCTTTACCGATGGATTTGAACTTGGTTTAGGCGCAGAGATGGGAATTAGCACTCAAAAACTACACGTTCGCGGACCTATAGGTCTAAAAGAATTAACTAGCGTTAAATACGTTGTAAAGGGCAATGGCCAATTAAGAAAGTAAGGAGATATCAATGAGAAAAATAGCAGTACTTACAAGTGGTGGCGATGCTCCGGGAATGAACGCTGCGATAAGAGGCGTAGTGCGTTGCGCATGTAGTAGGGGGATGGAAGTTTATGGCGTTGAGCGTGGTTATCACGGACTCATAAACGGACATCTTTACCGCATGGACGCACGTTCTGTTTCCGATACCGTTCATAGAGGCGGTACCATTTTAAAAACGGCAAGATGTCCCGAATTTAATACCGAAGAAGGTATCAAAAAGGGCGCAGACGTTCTTAATGCGTATGGAATAGAAGGCCTTGTAGTAATAGGCGGTGATGGTTCCTTTAGGGGAATGAGAGATTTATCTAATAAGCATGGTATAATTTGTATGGGTATTCCGGGCACGATAGATAACGACTTAGGCTATACCGATTATACGCTAGGTTTCGATACCGCCGTTAATACCGTTCTTGATGCAATGAATAAAATTAGAGATACGATGACTTCTCATGACCGCGCGTGTATAATAGAAGTTATGGGAAGACATTGTGGAGATATAGCATTATATTCAGGAATTGCAGGTGGCGCAGAAAGCGTTTTAGTTCCCGAACTCCCATTTGACCTTGATAAGATATGCACGAAGATGAAGCAAAACATTATTAAGGGCAAAGTTTCCGATATAATCGTATTGGCGGAAGGCGTAGGAAGTTGTCAAGACTTAAAGAAAGAAATTAGCGAACGCACCGGTATAACAATTAGAACGGTTAAGCTCGGTTATATTCAACGTGGTGGCACACCTTCTATGCAAGACAGAGTTTTAGCTGCTCGTTGCGCAGATAGAGCAGTAGAATTATTGTATAAAGATAGCAAAGATTCCAAGGTAATAGGTATAAGAAGAAATAAAATCATAGATTTACCTATTGATGAAGCATTGGAAATAAAGAAAGAATTTAATAAAGAAATGCTAGAAATAGCAGCAAGATTAGCACATTAAAAAATATCACTTAAGGAGATAAAAAATATGAAAAATTTAGTAGGCGCATGTATGTTTGGTCAATCTGGTGGCCCCACTTCCGTTATTAACGCTAGCGCAGCAGGTGTATTTATCGAAGCTCTCGAACAAAAGAATATCACCGCAGTTTATGGCGCAGCGCATGGTATTAAAGGTATACTAGAAGAAGATTTCTATGATATTGGTCAAGAAGACATGGAAGAACTTCTTCTTTTGAAGAACACTCCTTCATCAAGCCTAGGTTCTGTTAGATATAAACTCAAAGACGCATCCGTTGATGAAACCGATTATAAGAGAATTTTGGAAGTTTTCAAGAAATATAATATTCGTTATTTCTTCTACAATGGTGGTAACGACTCTATGGATACCTGCAATAAGATTAGTAAGTATCTATTGAAGAGCGGTTACGAATGCAACATTATCGGTGTTCCCAAGACCATTGATAACGACCTATACGGTACTGACCACTGCCCCGGTTATGGTAGCGCAGCAAAGTACGTTGCAACCACTCTAATGGAACTCAACCTTGACGCAAAAGTATATGACAAGGGTCAAGTAGCAGTTGTAGAAATCATGGGAAGAAATGCAGGTTGGCTAACCGCTGCTGCAGCTCTTGCTGATTATAAAGGACTCGGCGCAGACCTAATCTATCTACCTGAAGTAGCTTTCTCCGTAGAAAAGTTTGTAAGTGACGTTAAGGCTGTAATGGATAAGAACAACGGCAAATGTATCGCTTGCGTATCTGAAGGTATTCGCGATAAGGATGGTAACTTCATAGTTGAAACTCTTTCTGCTGCAAAAGCAAAAGACGGTTTCGGTCACACCCAACTTGGTGGTCTTGCAGCTCAACTTGCCGACCTTATTAACCAAAAATTCGGTGTTAAAGTTCGTGGTATAGAATTCAACCTAATGCAACGTTGTGGCGCTCACCTTGCATCCGGTACCGATATCGAAGAAGCATTTACCGCAGGTAGAACCGCTGTTAAGGCTGCTTGTGAAGGCGAAACCGACAAGATGGTTGTATTCGAACGCGATATGAGTGAAGGCTCCTACAAGTGCATCTATAAACTTATGCCCGTAGAATTTGCTGCTAACACCGAAAAGAAAGTTCCTCTAGAATGGATTAATGAAGCAGGCACTGGTCTAACTAAGGAATACGTCGAATATGCTCTCCCCTTGATTCAAGGTTCCAGCAATTCTCCCCTAGAAGACGGACTACCCAAGTTTGCAAACCTTAAGAAAGTAAGTGCTAAG
>JAZRAN010000026.1:0-6341 GCA_045634605.1 Candidatus Stercoripulliclostridium sp.
TGTATAAGAATTTATCAGTTGAAGAATTATCAGAGTTACTAAATGAAGAACAAAACAGATATGCCGAGTTCAAGGCAATGAATCTAAGTTTAGGCATGTCGCGCGGTAAGCCGTGTAAAGAGCAATTGGATTTGAGCATGGAGATGCTAGACGTATTTAACTCACAATCTAATTTGATTCGCAAAATAGATTACCGCAATTATGGAATCGCGGACGGTATTCCGGAGTTAAAGAAATTGTTTGGCGACCTTTTAGGTGGACTTTCTAACGAAGAAATCATTGTTGCATATAACGCAAGCTTGAATTTGATGTACGATACCATTCAACGCGCAATGCAATTTGGTGTTTTAGGCGGAGAACCTTGGAACAAACAAGGTAAATTAAAGTGGATATGCCCCGTTCCTGGCTACGATAGACACTTTGCAATTACCGAACTTTTTGGATTTGAAATGATTAACGTTGCTATTGATGATAATGGTCCCGATATGGATGCAATCGAAGAATTAGTAAAAGACCCAAGCGTTAAGGGTGTCTGGTGCGTTCCTAAGTATTCTAATCCTATGGGTATAATCTACTCCAACGAAGTAGTAAAGCGTTTTGCAAACTTAAAACCCGCAGCGAAAGACTTCCGCATCATGTGGGACAACGCATATATGGTACATGCTTTGTATGGACAAGACGATATGCTTGATATTTATGCGGAAGCCAAAAAGGTAGGAAATGAAGATATAGTTTATATGTTTGGTTCAACTTCCAAGATATCTTTTGCAGGCGCGGGCGTAGCGTTTATGGCAGGTAGCAAGGCAAATATGGATGACCAACGCAAATATATGGGTAAACAAACTATCGGCCCCGATAAGATTAGCCAACTAATGCACGCAACCTATTTCCAAAGCGTAGAAGATATTTACGCGCATATGGACAAGCATGCAAGCATCCTACGTCCTAAATTTGAAGAAGTTCTAAAAATAATGAAAGAAGAACTTGCGGAAACGGGTATAGCTAAATGGAACGAGCCTAGGGGTGGATACTTTATTTCTTGTTTCTTAGAAAATGGAACTGCGAAGAGAACCGTTCAACTTGCCAAGGATGCAGGCGTAGTATTCACAGGCGCAGGCGCAACGTATCCTTGCAAGAATGACCCCAATGACAGCAATCTAAGAATTGCTCCTACCTTGCCACCTATGGATGAATTAAAGGTAGCGATGCGTATCTTCTGTTGCTCTGCTAAGATTGCGTATCTAGAAAAAGTTCTTAGATAAATAAACCTAATTACATATGGCCCCTTGCAATAAAGGGGCTTTAATTTTGCATATTTTACAAGATGGCGACATAGACTTTACCAAAATAATTTGGAGGCGTCTATGCAGACATTTGATATATACGAAGATATAGCTAAAAGAACTAACGGCGACGTATACGTTGGCGTCGTAGGACCCGTAAGAACGGGAAAATCTACCTTTATAAAGAGATTTATGGAAGAACTCGTTTTGGATGTTGCTCTTGATGGATATTCGCGTGAAAGGGCGCAAGATGAACTTCCGCAATCAGCAGATGGCAGAACAATAATGACCACTGAACCTAAATTTGTTCCAAGCGAGGCGGTGCCTGTGAAAGTAAATGGAAACAACGCTCAAATAAGAATGATCGATTGCGTAGGATATCTTGTTGACGGAGCAATAGGTAGTGAAGAAGACGGTAAACCGAGGATGGTAAAGACTCCGTGGGGAGAAGAAAGTATGCCGTTTGAAAAAGCCGCAGAATTAGGCACGGAAAAAGTCATAAGAGAACACTCAACGGTAGGCATAGTTATAACTACGGATGGGACGATAGGAGACATTTCCAGGGCTAGTTACGTGCCTAGTGAAGAAAGAGTCGTGAGAGAACTTTCTTGCATAGGAAAGCCGTTTGTCGTGGTTCTAAATAGCGCAAAGCCGGAAAGTGAAGAAACAATTACTCTAGCAAGGACCTTGCAAGATAAGTATGGTGTCAGCGTTACTCCGCTAAACGTGCTAACTTCCGGGAAAGAAGAACTGGAAAGGGTGCTTTCATCGGTTCTTATGGAGTTTCCGCTTAAAAGGATAGACGTAAAACTGCCTAAATGGATAAGGGCGTTAAATAGTACTCATCCGTTAATAAAACTTTTAATCAATAAGTTCAAGGAAGGCACCGGTCCAGTAAAGATTAAAAATTTTGCAGACGTGGTAAATGCAAATGGTATGGACGAATATTTTGATGATGAGCCGGATTTTGAAGTTGACTCAGGGGAAGGCGTAGTAAGCGTAGTATTTAAGCCAAAGGACAATCTTTTCTATAAAACTTTATCGGAAGAATGTGAAATAGAAATAGAAGACGAGTACGGGCTTATGAGTTATCTCATTAAGGCAGCAGCCGCCTATAAGAGCTACGATAAACTAAAATTTGCAATAAATGAAGTTCAAGAAACGGGGTATGGCATCGTGTTACCCACCATGGATGAAATGGAACTTCAAGAACCTGAATTACTTAGAAAGGGAACTCAATTTGGCGTAAAATTAAAAGCTAAAGCTCCTTCAATTCATATGATGCGAGTGGATGTGGAAACGGAAGTAAACCCCTTGATAGGCTCAGAAAAGCAATCTGAAGATTTACTAAATTATCTAATGAGCGAGTTCCATGACGACAAAAAGAAAATATGGAATACTAATATGTTTGGGAAGCCACTTTCTAGTTTAGTCAAGGAAGATTTGGATGCAAAGATAGGTAATATGCCAATCGACTGCCAAAGAAAACTTCGTAAAACTATTAATAGGATAGTAAACGAAGGAAAGGGTGGAGTGATTTGTATTCTTATCTAACAAAAAAAGAGTTCCATTAGGAACTCTTTTTATTGCGATTTATAGGTTAGCCTTTTGGGGAATAGTTGGGTGATTCCTTGGTGATGGAAATATCGTGCGGATGGCTTTCTACAAGTGATGCGCTAGTAATCTTGATGAACTCGGAAGAAGTGCGGAGTTCTTCAATAGTAGCTTTACCACAGTAACCCATACCGGAGCGGATACCACCAACGAGTTGGTAAATGACGTCGGAAAGAGCGCCTTTGTAGGGGACTCTACCTTCTACACCTTCGGGAACAAGTTTCTTAGCGTCTTCTTGGAAGTAGCGATCTTTGCTACCTGCTTCCATAGCAGACATAGAGCCCATGCCACGATATACCTTAAAGCTTCTGCCTTGGTAAATTTCGAGTGCGCCGGGGGATTCTTGAGTGCCTGCTAGTAGGCTACCTAGCATGATTGCGCTTGCGCCTGCTGCAAGACCTTTAATAATATCGCCACTATACTTAACACCGCCGTCACCAATGATGCGCTTGCCATACTTGTCTGCCATTTCTGCGCAGTCCATAATAGCGGTAATTTGAGGAACACCGATACCGGCAACAACACGCGTTGTGCAAATAGAACCGGGGCCTATGCCAACCTTGACTACGTCGGCGCCCGCTTTGATTAGGGCTTCCGTTGCAGCCGCAGTAGCTACGTTACCTGCGATGACGGGAAGATTGGGGAATTTGCTCTTTATGTGAGAAACTACGTTTAAGACGCCTTGATTGTGACCGTGGGCAGTATCGATAGCGATAATATCAACTTTAGCGTCAACCAACGCTTGAACTCTATCGAGATAGTTTGCGCCTGCGCCTACAGCGGCGCCAACAAGGAGTCTACCGTTTGCATCTTTAGCGCTATTGGGGTATTGGATAGACTTTTCAATATCCTTTAGGGTGATTAGGCCTTTAAGGTTGCCTTCATCGTCAACAAGGGGGAGTTTTTCGATTCTATGCTTGCCAAGAATCTTTTGAGCTTGTTCAAGAGTCGTGCCAACAGGACCAGTGATTAGGTTTTCTTTGGTCATTACGTTGGCAATAGGTTGATTATAATTGGTTTCAAAGCGAAGGTCACGGTTGGTAAGAATGCCGACTAGTTTAGTGCCTTCAGTAATCGGTACGCCACTGATTTTGTATTTTCCCATAAGAGCGTTTGCTTCTGCAACGCTATGATTGGGAGAAAGGAAGAAGGGGTCGGTTATAACGCCGTGTTCACTTCTCTTAACTTTATCAACTTGAGTAGCTTGCTCATCAATAGATAAATTCTTGTGGATGATACCTAATCCGCCTTCACGAGCCATTGCGATAGCAAGACCAGACTCCGTAACGGTGTCCATTGCTGCCGAAATTAGCGGGATATTAAGTTTAATCGTGTCAGTTAGTTTGGTAGAAAGGTTTGCATCCTTAGGTAAAACGTTAGAATACTGGGGAACGAGTAGTACATCGTCGAAGGTTAAACCTTCAGCAACAATCTTCGCCATAAAATCATAAACTCCTTTGCGCTTTTTTTAATTATATTATGCAAAAATTACTTTGTCAAATGAATAATTGGATTATACTTATTTGTTATACAAATAGATAGAAATAAATATGGAAAAATGTAACAGGCGTATTGTCAAGGAAAGAGCTTTTTGATATAATAAAAACAATTAAGGAGACGTGTTTTATGGAAATTATAGCAGCAACCGGAAATAAAAATAAAGTTCGTGAATTTAAGGAGATTTTAGGAGATAAATACGATATAAAATCGCTAAAAGAATTAGGGCTAGAAGTCGACGTTGTTGAAGATGCCGATACTTTTTATGGTAATGCTCTAAAAAAAGCCAAAGAAATTTCGTTATTAACAGGGAAAATAGTGCTTGCTGACGATAGTGGGCTAATAGTAGATGCGTTAGGTGGAGCGCCGGGGGTTTATTCAGCAAGATATAGTGGAGAGAACGCAACCGATGCATCTAACCGAGCCAAACTCCTAAAGGAAATGAAAGGCGTAGAGAATAGGTCGGCAAGATTTCACGCAAGCGTAGTACTTTATTTTCCAAGCGGAGAGTTTATACACGCCGAAGGCTCTACAGAAGGGTTGATACTAGAAGAAGAGACGGGAGAAAATGGCTTTGGTTACGATAATTTGTTTTATTCGTTAGACTTGAATATGAGTTTTGGTTTAGCAAGCGCGGAAGCTAAAAACGAAATAAGCCATAGAGGAAGAGCGCTTTTTGCTCTATCAAAGGCGTTACGAGAAATGAAAAAGTGAAATCAAGGCGACTACAAACTATAATTACAATCGTTTATGAGAAATAAAAAATCCCCGATTTTGGGGATTGATTTTTTGTTGATTATTTTGATTTCATTTTATATTTAAAGATTAAAATTGCGGAAGCAAATATCACTATCGTATATGCAGTAAGGATGATTAGTGGTAATCCAAAATCATCAAATGCGTTGCCGATACCATTGAGTGTATTTTGCATTAGGTCCGTAGCGTTTTTGAAGGGTAGACACTTCATAAAAGTTATCATGCCGTCCCCCAAGCCGTCTTGCGGAAACCACATACCGCTTAGCACTGATTGTCCCGCAATAACCACGGAAGCCACTCCGCCTATGGACTTTTCGTTACATATAGAGCCGAGTAATATGCCTAGGCTTATAAAAAGCAAGGAAGTTATGACGGAAAGTAAAATGCCCCATATCATCGTTACGCTAAATATGCTTGTGTCTATTATGCCGCCCACCAAGAAAAAGGTTATTGATTGAAGAATAGTAATAGGGAGCAAAGATAGAAGATATGACAATATGAATTCGTATGCTTTTGCGCTGGAAACGTAGAGCCGTGTTAAAAACGAACTACTTCTATCAAGAGCAATAAGTAGACCGCTAAATAGAGTAAGAAATGCTTGTGAGAATACAACTATACTCGGGGCTAGATATTTCATCTCAAATTGTGGCGTAAGTTTATGGAAAATAAAGTAGAATAGTATTTCCATAGCAAGTGGCATCGCCATTAGAAAAACTAGAGATAGGGGGTCTCTAATGATTTCTATTAAGTTTCTTTTTGTGAGAGCAGTAATTCTTTGAAAGGATCTTTTCATTAATACGCACCCCCTGTAACTAATTCTATAAAAGCATTTTCTACGCTGTCTTTTCCCGTTAGTTGATATAATTCTTCTTTAGCACCGACAAAAAGGAGTTTGCCGTCTTTCATTATTCCTATTCTATCAGCAAGAGCTTCCGCTTCTTCCATATAATGAGTAGTTAAAATAATAGTCATTTTACCTTTTAAGTCTGCAATTGTTTTCCAAAGCTCTCTTCTTGCGATTACATCTAAACCTAAAGTTGGTTCATCTAAAAATAGTATTTTGGGTTCCGAAATTAGTGATAATGCGATAGAGAGTTTTCTTTGCCAACCACCTGAAAGTTTACTTGACTGTTTGTTTCGTACTTGACCTAATCCAAAAGTTTCAAAGATATATTCTTTGACTTTTGCAAT
>JAZRAN010000027.1:0-13447 GCA_045634605.1 Candidatus Stercoripulliclostridium sp.
AATTATGGTAGGCGAGCACGGGGTAGGCAGAATTATCGCGCGTCCTTTTAACGGAGAATATCCCTTTACTCGTACGCCAAGAAGGCACGATTACTCGTTGTTACCCCCAAAGGACACTATGCTTGACCTTTTGAGCAAGGCAGGGTACGACGTCATTTCCGTAGGCAAGATATACGACATCTTTGTAGGAAGGGGCGTAACGGAAAGTAACCTAACCAAGTCCAACGAAGACGGCATGCGTAAGACGATAGAACTTCTTGACAAAGACTTTAACGGCTTGTGCTTCGTCAATTTGGTAGACTTTGATATGAAGTACGGGCACCGTAACGACGTAAGCGGTTATGCAAACGCGTTAACGGAATTCGATACGTTGCTAGGCGAATTTATGCCTAAAATGAACAAAGACGATATCCTAATTATAACCGCAGACCACGGATGCGACCCCGTTACCGTTTCTACCGACCACTCTAGAGAATACGTACCTATGATTATTTGTGGGGATAGCGTAAAGAGTGGTGTTAATCTTGGTACAAGAGCAAGTTTTAGCGATATATCCGCAACAATTCTAGAACACTTTGGCGTAGACAAAGAAAAAACCAACGGAATTAGTTTCTTGGGAAACGTCATAAAAGACTAAAAGAAAAGAGCCGAAAGGCTCTTTTTTTTAGTCGTCTATCATTATGCTTATTATCTCTTTGTCCGTTTCTTTCATACCGACGTATGCAAGACGGGAAATCGACTTTATCGTGGCTTCTACCCCTTGCTTTACTATGCCGTCACCTGCGTAAAACTCACAGTCGTGATAGTACATATCCATACCTAGAATACCACTTTCTATTGCAAGGGCGATTTTTGCCGCGCAACTTGCTTTTGCTCCGTCGCAAATGATACCGCTACTGGACGCAAGCGCGTTAACTAGGGTGTGGGCGATGGCTTCAAACTTTCCACCGCGTAAATATACTATACCGCAAGCGGCAGCTGCGCCTGCAGATATAACTCCGCAATATGCCGAAAGAGTGCCTATGCCGGTTTTTAGGTGTATAGTGATAAGGTTTGATAGGGTAAGGGCGCGTATTAGAGTTTCTCTGTCGACTTCAAGGTGTTTTGCGTAAACGATGACGGGAATAGAAGTCGTCATACCTTGATTGCCCGAGCCACTGTTTATGATTACGGGTAGCTCGCATCCGTTCATTCTTGCGTCCGAGCCGGCTGCCGCATAGGCTTTTGCGCGTACTTTTACGTTTTTCGGGTCGCTGGAAAGATAAACTTTACCTATATTTGCGCCGTAATCGTTGGTAAGACCTTCTTCGGCAATAGCCATATTGCACTCGATTTGTCTTTCTATAACTTCTTTTACGTCTTCTATTTTTACGGTATCCGCAAATTCAATAATGCTCTCTACGGAAAGGGAACTTCTATCCGCTTGTTTTTTTGGTATTGCTTTATCGTTTTCGAACAAAACGTCATCGTCAAGCTTTAGCATTGCAACGTTCGTGTGGTCGCCGACCAATTTTACGTACGCAACGTGAGAATTGGAGTAAAGAGTAACGGCAATTTCAAAGATTTCATCCGAACAAGAACGCTTTACTTCTATGGGGAAAGATTCCAAGAACTTTGCAACGATGGGAGCTTCGCTTTCCTTGATTTCGGAAAGTACGGAAAGCTCTTTTTCGTGGTTGCCGAGTACGATGCCCGCAGCAAGAGCCGCTTCTATGCCCTTTAGACCGCAAGTATTGGGGACGGTAACGCTTTTTACGTTTTTGACGATATTACCACTAACTTCTATGAGAGCGCGAGTAGGCTCTTCTTTTGTGGAAGAAAGGAGAGATTTTACCTTTGCGCCTGCGTATGCGATAGCGGCGGGTTCCGTGCAACCCATAGCGGGAACGAGTTCTTCTTTGAGTATTTGTAAAAAGAGATTATATTTGTTTGTATCCATATTTAGCCCTTTGTGAGTTATGATTTATTATAGCATTTGCGGGAACAAAAATCAACAGAGATACACAACAAATGGAAGAGCAAAAAAGTTACATTTTTAAGGGCTAATTTGTTGCAATTTTTTTTGCAATTTGGTATAACTTAGTAAAGCCAACGGGTAATTACCAAAAACTTTATGTTACCCACCTTTTTTAGTCCTTACCCCTCCGGTAGTTTCCCTTTGGTTTCTCCTTTGTAAAATTAAAAGAAGCCCGGTTTTGGGCTTCTTTTTTTGTTTGTTTTTGGTATCTTTATTTTGCGAATTCTTTTAGTTCCGCTATAATTTCTTCCATAAATTTTTGGAAGATTTCCGCATCTTTATCGTTACCGCGTATGCCTACGGTGAACGTGATTTCATTTTGGAAAGTCGTTAGGGCAAGTTGCATATAGGGTTTATATTTGATTGCGCCGGAATAGAATGCGTCTACTAGGGTTAAACCATTAAAACCAAATTCCATAGGATTGATTATTCCTATATTAGACATGCCGATATACGGGTTTGTATAACCTATCCTAATTGCGATTTCGGAAATAAAATGGGGGAATATAGCGTATGCAAGTTTTAATAGGGGGAGAGAATATAGACCGGTAAATTTATCTTCCTTGCTTGCTTTGAGAGCGTCTTTAACCTTCTCCACCGTATCCGCCATAGTTTCGCCTACGTCCGGCGAAATCGTGCAAGGCATAAAACCTATCATATTTGTAAGCCCAAGCGATTTACCGCCCGTATAACGCCTTAAATCGTACATGCAGGGCACCGTGATGGTGTCGCTTGAGCCTACGTATCTATAAAGGACTCGGAAGTATGCAGCAAGTAAAACGTCGTTTATGGTAGCGCCCATTTCTTTGCCTTTATTCTTCATTGCAACAAAGTCATCGCGGTAAAGTTTTGCGCGTACTAGGCGACATTTTTCACTACCATCGTCTTCTGCAAATGGAAAGGTAACCTTGTTTTCTACGGTAGATATATTTTTATAGAGTCCCTTTGCGATTTTTTGGTCTTCAGGGGAAAGCTCGTAGTAAACTTGGTCAGCATTACGAGTGCCTTTTTTGATATCGGGAGCAATTACGCCCGTTTCCATATACTTGTTGTACGTTTCTACAACCTTAGCGTTAAGGTAGCGCATATCGGAGCCGTCAAAGCACATATGGTTCACGACGGTAGCAAGAATATCTTTGCCGTTAGACCTTATAATACGCGCGCGCATTTGGACTTTGCCGTTTGCGGGAACGGTATAGCCCATAAAGTCTTCGAGTTCTTTTTCGGGTTCGTCTGTTTCCACAAGGGAGAAAAAGTCATCTGCCGTAAAGTCTGCGTTTAGCGTCCAATAAGGCTTGATAAAGTTGTTGTGGTAAGTACTGTGGAGTACGGGGATTTCGCCGATTACGGCTTCATATACGGCTTTTAGCGCCGTTTCATCTATCGTGCCGTCATAATAATATGCGGCGTGCATCGTGCGGTTATAATACGCGCGGAAAAGATATTGCATTTTATCCCACATTTCCGCTTTAAAGATTGTTTTTGACATAGTAAGAAGCTCCTGGTGAGTAAGTTAAAAGGGGAACTTTCGTTCCCCTTGTATTATTTAGTTTGGGCGGGGTTACGCTCTCTTTCTGAATAGGAATACCATTACGGAACCTAGCATAATGAGTGCGGCTGCGCCTATTATGATGATTATCAAGTAGTTGTTGCTTTCTTCCATTATAAATGCGAAGTTAGAAATGCTATCAACTTCTAGCGTTACGTAACCATCGATTACGTCGACTTCGATTTGGTTATAGACACCATTTTCTTGGACGATTACTTGGACTACTTGCTCTTCTTGTAAAGAAGAGGGAACTTTGATAGTAATGGTTGCCTTGCCGGGTACCATTTCGTTGGACTCTGCGTCGCTGGAAGTGGTAAGCGAGAATGCGCGTACTATCTTTTGGTTGTTCTTTAGTTCTGCTTGTATATCGGCGAAATCTGCGGGGAGCTTGCTCATTTCTACGTGCAAGCTGGGGTCGAATCCGTTTTCTGCTTCTAGTTTTACGTCTATGCCGTTAGCTTCTGATTGTAGGAAGGGACGATTAATCGTAATATATACGGTTACCGGGTCGGGAGCATAGTAACTTTCGGTTTCGGGAGCGTTTAGTTCTACAACGTACTTGCCTGCCGTCTTAAAGAAGTTGTGTACGGACTCAAAGTCGATAGTATAGGTGATTTCTGCGCCGGAAGAGCAGGAAGCGGAAATTGTTCTTGCATTGCCGTCTTCTACGAAACTAATGAATTGTTCCGCAACGGTGATGACTGCCTTATATTTCTTGATGGTATAGATTGCGTTAACGAAGGTTACGTTGTAGTTTCCGTTTGCGCTGGTACCGCTTATTTCATAGAAGCCCATTTCCGTACCGCTTTCTCTTACGAGAGTTACGCCTAGGTCATCGTTGCCGATGAGATAACCCTTAGTGATATTGTAGGTTAGCTCCGCATCTTCCTTACCATATTCGCTTTCTGCGTTGTTGATGGTAACGGTGATATCTCTGGGAGTGATTTCGTAGTAAATGCCACTTATGAAAGTGATATCGTAGTTGGAGTTTGCAAGAGAGCCTTGTAGAATTTCGTACTTGCCAACGTTAGCGCCGATTATGCAGAGTAGTTCGCCGGTAAGGGCTGCGTCCTTATAGATGCTTTCGTCTGCTAGGTTGGTTACGGAGTAGGACAAGCTTACGCTATTTTCGCCGTAAACAACGCTCTTAGCATCGGGGGTAATGGTAATGGGGCGAGCGGTTATGGTGTAGGTTGCATCGCTACTATCGAGTTCTACTTCGTAGTTGGGGTTTTCGCTTTGGAAGGCTTCGCTCATAACGATTTCATATACGCCAACGTTTTCGCCGGTAGCGGATAGGGTGCCGTTCAATACGTCATCGCCTACTAGAGAAGTGCCGTCTTGGAAGTGATACTCAAGCACGGGCATCGGTTCACCGTAAACTTGGGTTGCGCTATCTACTTTAATCTTTACGTAACGCTTATTGATTACACATCTGTATTCGGGAGCGTTATTGAAGTATTCGATATAGTAGTTGGGGTTGTTAGCGTTGGTTAGCGTGCCTTGGGGAACAAGGTGTCCTTCTAGGTTAACGCCTGTGCTTGCAAGAGTGCCGAGTTCACCGACTAGTTCATATCCGCTAAATACGGTGCCACTTGTTACAACGTAGCCGAAAGGCGCTACGTCTTGGCCGTATTGATAGGGACCTACGGTTGCAGGGTCGGGGGATATGGTAACGGATGCTTTATTGATAACGTAGGTGGCTCCTACGAAAGTCATTTCATAGTTTTGGTTAGTTGCGTTATCAAATCCTATTGCTTCTATGGTGTAGGTGCCTACGTTGATTAGGTCGAGTTCGCCGTTTGCAACTATGGTAAGCGAACCTACGGGAACTTCTTCGTTAACCATGCCGTTGTACTCAAAGGTTAGGCTTGCTAGGTCGATGGGTTGTCCATCGAATACCTTAGTCTTTGCGTGAGCGACTACGATTGCTTGAACTTTAGTGATGACGAACTTGCCTACTAGGTCGTCGGCTAATATAGTGACGTAGTGGTTTAGGCTATCGATGTCATAGCTTTCGATGTCGTAGGTGCCTGCATTGTTATTGCTTGCATCGGAACGAGTGTAGGTAATGGTTACTTCGTTATTATAAACGTCGGTAACGATTTCCGTCCAAGACGTCATTTCTACGCCGTACTTGATTGCCTTATGAGCGGGGATAACTACGATTTCTCTTTCGGTAATGGTGAAGATATCTTCGTTAGTACCTTCTTCAAACGAGAGTTTGTAGTTTGCGTTGTCGATGCTAATGCTTACTAGGTCGTAGCTACCAACGTTTTCGCCTTCTTCACGAACCATAGTTGCGCCGATGACGTCGGAGCCCATTGCGTTCATGCTAAAGGTGTAGTTGGACGGGTCTTGGTCACCGTAAACTTTGGTTAGGTCGCTTGCTTGTAGGTAATCCGCAGGATTAACAGTACCCAAATCCTTGGGAGCAACGGTTACGTTAACGATGAACGTTCCGCCTACGAATACTTCGTTGGTTGCTGCGATAATGGAAACGGTGTAGTTGCCTGCATCTTTGAACGTTCTGCCGGTCTTTCCGTTTACGGTATAGCGAACGTTTACGCCGGCATCCCAAACGCCGTTCTTGTTTACGTCGACAAGTTCTTCGCCTTCGTCCCATACTCCGTTGCCGTTAGCATCGGTGAATTTTTCATCTCCACCGACTTTTAGGTAGGAGTCAACGAATTGTTCTTCGCCGTTGTAAGTAAGGGCTAGGGCATAAGCGCCGTCTACGAGAACGGTAGCATCGTTAAATGCGATTTCTACGGTACCACGGCTAATGGAGAAAGCGTTCTTCTTATCGATGAAGAATCTCTTGCCATCGTATTTGCCTGCTTGGGAGATAAATCCCGTGAAGGTATAGTAGCTGTTGTTTATGCAGTCTGCGTTATTATCTAGGATAAATACGATGCCATATTTATTTTCGCCGGGAGCTTCGCCTGCTTCACGAGTAACGGTTAGTCCAATATCATAACCTTCTACTAGGCCACCGCTTACTTCATACTCGAATACGGGGTCTTCGGTGGTGTATCCCTTTTGTTGACCGGGCTTAGCGCTTAGCGTCAAGGGGCGGGGGTTGATGACGTAAGAACCTTCGGTGAAAATAACGTTGTAGTTGGGGTTATTTTCGTTGTTCATAGTACCTTGCTTGATAGCGTAGGTGCCGGGAACGACGCCTGCTTCACGCTCGGGAGAGCCGTTTAGGGCAGATTGACCGGTTACTAGGTCGCCTGCTGAGTACGTTACGTTCAAGCTCTTTTCCGCATCGCCGAATACTTGGGCATTTTTACCGGTTACACTTATAGCTTGTACTCTTACGTCACGGCGAGTTACGTAGTAACGGATGCCGTTTGCATCAAGAGTTACGTTATAGTTGGGATTGTAGCCTTCTACGGACGCGTCGCGGTTTAGCGTGCCTGCTAGGATAGCGTAGCCGTCTTCTCTAACGTCGGAGCCACTTTCTCTTGCAAGAGCGCCACCTAGGGTGTCACCGCCGATTAGGCCGGGTAGAGCGGGGTCAAATGCGTAGTAGGAAGTGTAGTTGATGTTCGCATCGCCGTATCCGTAGATGGAAGAAATTTGAGTTTGTCCATCGGGTATTATCGGGGTTACGGTTATGAAACGTTGAGTGATGACGTATGCGTAATTGCTATCTAGTACGAACGAGTAGTTGCTGTTTTCGGGTAGAGAGTTAAAGTTACCGATGGATATATTGTAGGAGCCGACGTTTACGCCGTTTTCTCTTGAGAGAGCGCTATTTGCGGAAACGGGATATCCGTCTACCAGCGTAGTAGCGGAAGAGATAGCGTATTCTATGCCGTTGTCGCCTTCCTTATCGTAAACTTTGGTTAAGTTGGGCGTGGTGTCGGCCTTGATTGTGGGAATGGTAACTATGATTTCTTTCTTGATAACTTCAAAGTCAGCTTCTGCAAGTTCAATAGCAAAATTAGCTTGGCCGTTATGTTCTTTTGCCTTGAATGAGCCTAGCGTAATAGCATACTTGCCTACGGGGATAGCTTTGTTTGCGGAATCGGCTAGATATGCGTTAACTCTTGCCATATAATCAGCATCGCTTTCGCCTGCATTTTTATCGAGTATGCCTTGTAGGTTGATGGAAAGCGCTCCGCTAAATTCTGCGTCTTCGCCCGTTAGTAGTCCGCTTAAGTCGGAGCCGGTCAAGCTATCTCTAATGGAGAATGCGATGTTGATTTGTCCTGCGCCTTCGCCGAAGGAGAGATTTTCACCGAATACCTTTTGGGTTAGCAGGGGCGTTACCATAGCGGTCTTTTGTTGGATGATAAATCTATTCTCGCCGTTTACGGTTATAGCGAAGTTCTTGTTAGCATCGCTTAACATTTCCGCATTGGCAACTAGGTCGTAGGAGCCTACGTCTTCGGGGATGCCGTTAGATACGTCTACGGTAAGCTTACCTGCAAGGTTAATCTTAATTTGTTGGTTATTAACGACTATGGTTGCAGGGGAGTAGGTGAACTTGAAGTCTTCGTCTGCGGGTGTGGGGTCGCCTACGCTAACGGTCTTAGTGGTGGGAGTTACTACAACGGTGAGCTTGCGGATTTCATACGTTACACCGGAAGTGAACTTGATGTCGTAGTTGGGGTTGTTAGCGTTAGTTAGCGTACCTTGTAGGATTGCGTAGTTACCTACGTCGGGGCTGGAAGTGTCGTGAGTTAGAGCGCCGGAAAGACCCTTCCAAGCAAGGCCTTCGCCAAGGAATTCATAACCGGCTTGGGGCGTTACCTTATATGAGATAACGGGGTCGTTATTTCCCCTTGCAATGGTGTTGTAGGTTTTGCCTTGTCCTTCGTCGGGAGTGATGACGATGGGGCGCTTATTGATGACGTACTTGCCACGAGCAACGACGATAGTGTAGTTGGGGTTAGCTTCGTTTTGACCTGCTTTGATGAGTAGGTCGTATGAGCCGACTTCTAGTTCCGTAGTGTTAAGAGCGTTATTTCCGCCTGCGGTGGTAAGCACGATATTAAGATTGGTAAACAAGTCGGAAAGGATTGCGCTTTCATCACGAGTTGCAAGACCGCTGGTGGGATTGCCTGCGACCGCCGATACGCTAAAGTCGGTTTGACTAATTACGACTTGTTCGCCAAAGTAATTAGTAACACTAGCAGGTGTTAACGATATTTGACGTCTGCTGATTATAAAGTTAGCATCCGTAAAGTTGGTGATAACGTAGTTCGTTGTGTTAAACGCATTGGTGGTAATAGCGGTACCGGAAATTCTATAGGTGCCTACGGTTTCGCCTTCTACGCGAGTGGGAGCGCCTGCGATTAGGTTTTTGTCTACGCTACCTTCTTTACCGGAACGGAATTCATAATTTAGAACGGGGTCAGCTTCGCCGTAAATCTTGTTTGCGCCGACTGCGTTCAAAGAAATTTCGTGCTTTGCAATAGTAAACGTTGCGGGGACGAAGTTTACGTTATAGTTAGGATTGCCTATGGTAACGTTGCCGTAAGCATCCGTATTCGTAATATCATAGTCGCCTGCCATACAACGAATCTTGCCGTCGGTAGAGCCTTCGTCACTAATGCGGTAAATCATATTGCTTACTACGCAGTTGAGCGTACCGAAAGCATCGGTACCGATTCTACCTTCCGTATTGGCTTCGTTCTTTTCTTGGTAAGTCATTGCCGAGTTGTTGAACGTGATAGCATCTTTACCGAAAGTGAAACCTTGAGCTTCTGCCGTGATAGTAATGTTACGCTTTTCTATGGTAAGAGTGAGCGTGTTTTCATCGGGCGTGTTGTAGTTGTTCGTTAGGGTGGGAGTAAATTGTACTCTCTTAACTCCGCTTGCGCTAACGATAGGCATATTTGCAACGGAGTCGATAAACGCCCAAGAGCCTGCTACTACAACGTCGTTGAACTCGTTGTTAACGATGCTAGTTGCGGAAACGTTATCAGCGCCTATCGTTTGGCCGTAAATAATGGTAATATTTTGAACGTCCGTAATCTTGACGTTGGCTTTTAGTATGTTGGCGGTTGTGCTTGCAGTGCCGGTATAATTGCCTGCGCCGGTAACTATAATGGTAAACGTGCCGGCATTGGTACGGTCGCCTTGATATCCATAGGTAAAGTCCGTGCCTGCTACTAGGACTGCGCTTTTCTTGGTTTCGCCGTCGTTTTCCAGTAGAGTAGCATCGGTTACTACGGGAGTGGGTTCGTATTGAGCGCTCTTGTAGTAAACGTCAGCAACGGTTTCGAAGTCAATGACACCTATGTTCTTTCTTGCAATCGTCAAGCCCGAGTGGGTTGCAGTAGTGGAAGTTAAGTGATAATTTAGGTGCGAATTATTGCCACTGGCAAGTGATATACCGCTTGCGGTTGCAGTGACTGTATTAGATGCGTTAGGGCTATTGTAAATTACGCTTTCTGCGTTTGCGGAGATAACGCTCTTATCAAGAGCGAGCGCATCGGTGGTTAGGGAGTAATTGTAGCAAACGGCGTTGCCGTCGTACGTCTTACCTTCCGCAGTGAGCGTGATGGTAATAGCCTTAGTGTCTATTGCGAAGAAAGCCCCGCTTGTGTAGTTTTCAGGACTATATTCCGCCGATTCTTTGGTTGCGGTTACGCCTGTTAGGCGGTAGTTTTCTAGTAGAGTGTTGCCGGGTACGCTTGCATCGTTCGGGTCGCCTACTTTGATTGCTAGACCGGTTGCCGTTATGGTTTTGAGAGCCGTGCCGATTTGAGTCTTGGTATTTACGTTATAGTTAGCGCTTATGGAGTTGTAAATTGCGGTTGCATCCGCGCCGTGTATGTATAGGTTGTCTTTCGTGCCGTTTTGAGATTGTATTGGGTCAACGGCCCAAGCATAAGTTACGCTAGCAACGTTAGTGCCGTCATATTCCTTTTTAGCAACGGAAGAGATGATTATGGTAACGTCTTTTTGAGCAATAGCGCAACCTTCTTGCGTTAGGGTGAAGGGTTGGTTAGCGTATGCTGTATCAGCGTCACCATAGGAAGTGCCGTCGGCTACAACGTAGTAATTAATCTTATCCGTACCTGCGAGATAAATTGGAACGGAAGTTACGGCTTTGTCGGTGCCAGCGTCTATATTCGCAAATGAAGAGTTAATTACTTCATAGATATATTTGCCGTCAGTTTTAGTGGTGTATGCGGTACCGTTTGCGGAAAAAGCAAAACCGATATTGTCACCTTCAACGTAGCCGGTAATGATAATGCCCTTTAAAGTTGCGTCCGTTGAGCCGTCGTAAACCTTACCCATAGTGTTATTGGGTATGAGCGCGCCGTTTGCATAGAATCCGTTAAGGTTTGCTATTGCCGTTTCACCATTATAACATTGTCCGTATCCTGCGGAAGATATGGTAATAAGTTTTGGCTTAATGGTGCCTTTAGGCGCATTTTCAGTAGAAAGATTAAATATATAACTCTTTGCTACGTTTGCGTTAGTCACGGCGTTGTCTGTCTTGGTGCTGGAAATAGCTACGTTACTTTTTACGGAATCTTCTATGGTTATAGCAAGATTTGAGCCTACGTTTTTATTGGTAAAGTGGAACCCGTCTGCGCCGGTGTATCCGTTGGTGAATACTAACTTATCGTTCGTGATAATCGAGTTGGAAGAACTTTCATTACCAAGATTCCAGTCGGTAGCGTTGTTTTGATATATTAAATTATTGCCATCATAAGTTTTGGTGTTGCCGTTGGCAAAATAGGGGTATGCGTAAACGGGGATAGCGTTTATGGTTATGTCAAACGTTGCGGTGCCTATGGGGTTACCGCTGTACGTTAGGTTGAACATTGCCGTATAGGAGCCTGCGTAGGTGGGCGCGGTTTCGCTTTCCGCATAGGTATTGCCTGCGAGAGTCGTTCCCGAGAATTTTAGCGTAGCGGAATATCCGCTTGGGATAGTACCTTTTGCGAGTTCAATCGGTTGACCATCATAGCTATACGTAAACGACTTCGTCCCCGATGCTACGGCAGAGCCGTTATTGTTGAGCAATGGCGCCATTTCGCTAAACTGCGCTTGCCAAGTATATTTTTGTGTTTTTGGGGATGCGGGTATGCTTGATGAATTCTTCCATTGACCGCTTGTGTATGAGCCGACGCCAAGAGAGCCAAGTCCGCCTTCGGTACAAGTCCAACCGGTAAAGTAATATCCGGTTTTTGGGGATGCGTAAAGGTCGTAACTTTGAGTTCCGAACTTGCCGTTTAGAGTGGTGCTGGAAGTACCGCCCACGCTTGCAGTACCATAATTAGCGTTATTTACGGTTGCGGTAATGGTGGAATTATATTTCCAAATGGTTTTTGTGGTGGAGTTGCCTATGTTATCGGTTGCCGTGATTTCATATTTACCTTCACCGCTTAGCGTCAATGTTTTAGTCGTTTCGCGACTCGTTCCGGATGCAGTAAAGGGGGAAGAAGTAGATGAGCTTCCGGTTAGGTTGGTGTAGGTGTAAGATATGGTGTTAAGACCTGCACCACTATCGCTTATGGTTACGGACGTACTGGTTTGCCAGTCTGCGCTATTGATGCTTTGCCCATTGGTAGAACTAATAGTGGGAGCTGTGCTCTCACCTTTGATTATTGTAACTTGACCATAGGACATCTTTGATTCTTGGGTGGACGCCGCTTTCCATTTGGTGTTAAGTTTTAGGTTCCATCCGAGAGAGGTTTTGCCTGCGCCGAGAACTTTTTCCGCGCCGTTTTGCGTGCCAGTACTGGTCGTTGAGATTGCAGAGTCGCCAACCGACCAGTTTTGCGTTTGGCCATTGCCGTTCGAAGTGATGTAACAAACGGCTTTGTATTTGATTGCGCCACCGTGTGATGCTCTTACGAATTGGTCCGAAAAGTATACGGTACCAGTTTTTGATGATTCACCGGGGTCTCCGCCTGCCGTACCAAACGGTCCAATCCAATAGTTAGCGTCACCGGACATGCAAGTGAAAGTAGAGAAGGAGTTTGCAGTAGGGTTAGAGTAAGTTGCCGCTTCTGCTTTGATAGGCGTATAGCCTAAAATTTCTTCGCCGTCTTCGGTAAGATTTAACTCGGTAGCAACGTCGGTAACGTATGCGTTAATCGACGTTTGGTACAAGGTAAAGACTAGCGTTAATGCAATGAAGAACACTAGGAATACCGAGAGTTTGCTTGCCTGTTTACTTATATTTCTCTTCATAGTCGCCACCTTCCTTATTAGTGTGGTGCTGTTTTTAGCAATTTAATGTTTTCGGGCGTGTAATAGTTACCCATGCCCATATGTGTGCGTGTTATATAAATATAGGCAAATTTTACCGCGCGTTCCTGCGAGTGTCAAGAACAAAACTCGCATGTTTTACTTTAATTATACCGTGCGGGCGCGCGATACTATCATTTTGATAGAATATTGGGGCATTGGTAATGAGCGCATATTTGTCTTTTTTGCGTTAGCGTATTGACAAAACGCCTATGATTTTTTACAATGTAGAAAAACAATTCCACAGGAGAAAAATATGTCAGAGCCTTTGGTTTTAGATGGTAGAGTAGTAGCAAAAGCCGTAGAAAGCGACCTTCAAGAAAGGGTAAAGACGCTAGTGGAAAAGACGGGCATCGTTCCCGTGCTTGCAACCATTATAGTAGGGGACAACCCTGCGTCGCAAACTTACGTTAAAATGAAAGGTAACGCTTGCTTGAGAGTGGGTATAGAGCCGAGGAAGATTGAACTTCCCGAAGAAACTACCACGGAAGAACTTCTTAAAGTTATAGAAGAACTCAACGCGGACGAAAGAGTTTCCGGCATACTTCTCCAACACCCCGTGCCCCGTCATATAGACGAGCAAAAATGCTTTAACGCAATTGCGATAGAAAAGGATACCGACGGAGTAAACACAGCGTCTTTCGGCTCCGTTA